>DATBAA010000745.1:0-2884 GCA_036271755.1 Myxococcales bacterium
ATCGTCCAGTCGGTGCCCTCGATCGGGCCCGGGCTGTTGCAGCTCCTGACGGTCTTCATCTCGCGGGTGAAGGGCGGAGACGCGGCGGAGCCCATCCTCGACCAGCTGGTGAAGCAGGCCCAGCAGATGGCCGCGCAAGCGGCGATGGCGGCGCAGCAGCCGAAGCCGCCTGACCCGAAGGTGCAGGCCGAGCAGGTGAAGCTGCAGGCGACGCAGGACAAGGCTGGCGCGGAGCAGTTCCGGGCAAAGGCCGACGTCGCCCAGACGCAGCTCGAGATGCAGCAGTCGGCCGCGGAGCACCAGCAATCGATGCAGAGCCTCGAGACGGAGGTCCGCGCCGACGCGCTGAAGACGGCGCTGGGCGGGGCTCAGCCGCAAGGAGGGCAGCAATGATTTTCTCGACGAGCTTGGTGGTGCCGGGCTTCAATGAGTTCCTCGCGGAACAGGCCGTCATTCGATTCCTGCGCTGGTGCGCCGGTATCGATGACTCCCGGCGGGGCCTCTGCATCTGTGGAAGCGGGCAATGAGTACCGGCGCCGACGCGAAGACGATGTCCGCTGGCGCAAGGAGCGTCCATATGAAGAGAATTGGTGGTGATGATCTGGATCTCGAACTTCTTCTTCAATGGTCGTTGTCCGAGACACTACGCCTAGAACGCGAGTTGAATCGCGTCCGCTCGGCGCGCTCCGATGCCGAGTCTTGGGCGGAGGCCGCCGAGAAGCGGATCGCAGACCTCGAAAATTGGGCCGCGAGCCTCGACGAAAGAGCAAAGGGAACCGCCGCCAAGATAAGGGCCAACCTCGCTTCGATCGAGGATGTGGTGCAGCACGTTGATGCCTTCATCTACCGAAAAAAAGACCTGTGAGTACCGGCGCCGACGCGAAGACGATGCCCGTCACCACGGCTTACGAGGATGGGCACGAGCGCATCTTCGGACCCAGCGCGCCGGTGGCGCAGCGTACCGCTCGCCGCGTCTACGTGTCGCGCTGCGCGGCGTGCGACGGCGTCACCTTCGAACCCGGGGCGCTGCTCTTCGACTGCAGGCGCTGCGGTGGCAAGAACTGCTACGGCCTGGTGGATACGAGCGTCGCGCCGCCGCTGCGCGAAGAACACGAGGCCCGCAGCGCGCCCATCATGGTCGACCGCTTCATGGAAGGCTCCGTCGCGCAGGACGGCACGGACATCGGCAGCCGTCGCAAGCGCAAGGATTACCTGAAGGCGACCGGCGCGACCGACGCCAGCGACTTCGGGCCCGGCTACGGCCAGCGCGTACGCACGCGGCGCGAAGAAGAAGTCTCCAAGCAAACCCGCGAAACCGTCGCTCGCATCGCCTGGACCGACCCGAGGTGGAAGCCATAAATGGAAAACGAACTCACGACGAGGGACGCAGTCACCGCCGCGATGGACGAGGCGCTGGCTGCTGGCTCCCAAGAACCAGAGGTTGTCGAAGAAGCAGAGCCCGTAGTCGAGCAGCCCGCTGTTGAAGCTGCTGTCGAAGGCGAGTCCGAGGCCGCTGCGGCCGCGCGCGCGCGCGACAACAAAGGTCGCTTCTCGAAGGCCGAGAAAGATGCCGCCGCAAAGCCCGCGGCGCCGGCAAAGCCCGTTGCGGCCGCGGCGAAACCCGCTGCAGGTGCCGCAAAGCCAGCGGCTGGCGCGGCGCCACAGAAAGCTGCTCCGGGCGCCGCTGCTGGCGCTGCAGATCCAGCAACTGCGGCCGCCGGCACCAACGCGGCGCCCGCGCTGAAGCCGCCGCAGGACTGGCGCCCGGCCGCGAAGGAGAAGTGGGCGTCGCTTCCGCGCGAGGTACAGGAGGAGGCAAATCGACTGCACATCGAGACCAAGAAGGTGCTCGACCAGAGCGCCCAGGCGCGCCAGGTCGCGGATACCTTCCAGCGCACCGTCGCGCCGTACGAGCACATGTTCCGCGCCGGTGGAAAGACGGCAATCGAAGGTGTCGGCTACCTGGTGCAGACCTACGCCGCGCTCCAGACGGCGCCGATGGCGCACCGCGCGGGCATCATCTCCGGGATGATTCGCGACTTCCTCGGGACCGACGAGGGCTCCATCAATCTCCTCGCCTCCGCGCTCGAGGGAAAGGTTGCACCCGGTGGTGGCGCAGCCGCACCGGCCGCGCTGCGCGCCGAGCAGATCCCGCAGCTCGTGCGCCAGGAGGCGCAGCGGATGCAGGCCGAGCAGCAGCAGCAGGGCGAGCTGAAGGTCATCTCTGACTTCGAGGCGACCGAACCAGAGTTCCTGAAGGACGTCGTCCAGGAGATTTACGCGCTCGTCGCCATCGAGAAGCGCCAAGGCAAGTCCATCACCACCGAGCTGCTGCAAAAGGCCTACGAGAAGGCCCTGCGCATGAACACCGAGACGGCCGCGATCCTGAAGCAGCGGGACGACGCGAAAGCGGCCTCGGCGAAGGCGCTGCAGGCCAAGACCGGCGCAGCCGCAGCATCCGGTGTGAAGAGCGAGCCGGCCGGTCCTGGTGGCGAAGCGAAGGCGCTCAGCACGCGCGACGAAGTGAAGCGCCAGATGAGCAAGCGCAAGTAGCAGGGACGACCCGCAAGGGATCCCGAACCAACGAAGTGCCCCTCACTCCCGTGCGGGGCGCGAGCGAACGGCCTCTTGCCGTTGACGCGCAAAAGCCGGGGGAATCACGCGCCACCGAGCGCAGGAGCACTATCCAATGCCACAGCCCAATGTTGGCGAGATCATCTCGTCGACGATCCAGGCCCGGAACCGCGAGTACGCGGACAACCACACGGCCAACAACGCGATCCTCTTCTGGCTGTCGAAGAAGGGGAACATCCGCCCGCTCGACGGCGGCGACAAGATCTACGAGGAGGTGAGCTTCACCGACAACACCAACGTGAGCTCGTTC
>DATBAA010000746.1:0-3513 GCA_036271755.1 Myxococcales bacterium
GCGCAGTACATCGGCGTCGAGATCAGCGCCGAGCACTCGGACGTGATGAGCACCGAAGAGGCCGACAACAAGTCGAAGGACACCGTCAAGAGCCGCGCCACCGCCATGGTCCGCTCGGCCGAATTGCAGGACGTCTACTACGAGAAGATCTCCCGCCCGGTCGGCTCGGGCACCGTCGATCGCTTCGACGTCTGGGTCTTGATCAAGCTGCCCCGCGCCGAGATCCAGAAGGAGCGCGAGCGGCAGGCGCAGGTCCAGCAGGAGAACGCCAGCTCCGCGCTGGCCCGCTACAAGGACGCGAAGCAGCAGGAGCAGGGCGGTGCCGTCCTGGCCGCGCTCATCCGCTACCGCGACGCCATCGGCAAGCTCAAGGGTGTGGGCGCAAGTGTTCCCACCGGCGATGCGCAGGTGGGCACCGCGGGCAAGCTCTTGACCGTCCTGCAGGATTCGGCCGCGCGCATGCAGACCAGGGCGCGGCGGGCCATCGTGGTGGCGCCCGACTGGGTCGCCGGCGCGCTGGCCGAAGCGCTCTCGGCCAAGGGGTTTGCAACCCAGCCGCAGACCAGCCCCAACGAGAATGCCGCCTTGCAACAAGCGCGTTCCCAAGGCATGCCTTACGTGATCGTGGTACACGCCAGCTCGACGCCGGGGGGCAAGGTCTTCTCGCAAGTGGCCGCCCAGGCAGCTTTGGATGTCCGTGCTCTAGATGCGCAGACGGGGGCAGTCGTCGCGTCCACGCAGAAGCAGGAGAAGGGGTTTGGCCGTACCCCGCAGGCGGCGCAGGACGACGCGGCGAGCAAGGCAGGTCTCGGCGCAGGCAACGATCTCGCGGCGGCGCTCGTCGCGAAAGAAACTTCGGGTCTCTAAATCAATTTTCGCGGCTGGTGCCGCGGTTACTGGAGGGTAGAACGTGAAGAAGCTCATCGGAATCGCAGCCCTGGCGGCGCTCGCCGCTTGTGGTGGAGGCAGCAGCACGCCGCAGCAGTCCAACCAGGTGCAGCACGCCAGCGGCCCCGACTGGGTCAACCGCGGGTCGGGCGCGTTCGGCGGCGACAAGGGCCGCACCTTCTACGGCGTCGGCATCGCCAGCGGCATCCACAACGCCGCCATGCGCCGCTCGACCACCGACTCGCGCGCCCGGGCGGAGATCGCCAAGACGCTCGACACCTACGTCACCGTCCTCAACAAGGACTACATGGCGTCCACCACCGCGGGCGACATGAAGGCCTCGTCGGAAGAGCAGCACGTCGAGCAGGCCCTCAAGACCTACTCGCAGATGGAGCTCTCGGGCGTCCTCATCGTCGACCACTGGGTCGACAACGACGGCACCGAGTACTCGCTGGCCCAGCTCGACATGGACGCCTTCAAGAACAACATGGACAAGATGAAGGACTTGAACGAGGCCGTGAAGCAGCAGGTTCGCGCCAACGCCGACAAGGCCTTCGACGAGCTGAACGCCGAAGAAGCCAAGCACGCCAAGTAAGCTTCGCTTCGAGCAAGCACCGATCATTTGCTACAGTTTTCCGGGCCGGTCTCCGCAAGGGGCCGGCCCGAAGCATTGATGGGGGCTGCACCAATGAAAAAGCTCGCGTTCGTCCTGCTGCTCCCTCTGGCCTGCGGCGGCAGCAAGCCCGCGCCGGACCCCAAGCCGCAGCAGAAGGTCACCCGCTACGGCAAGCCGTACAAAGAGGGCATCGTCGCGCCGGCCTGGATCGACAAGCTGCCCGACAACGGCAAGACCAAGGTGTACGGCGTGGGGTACAGCGGGCCGACCTTCTGGCCGCAGGACGCCATCAACAACGCGGCCGAGGACGCGCGCGGAAAGCTGGCGCTCTCGCTCGCCTCGCACGTCGAGTTTCTCGGCATCGACACCATGAACGGCAAGGGCAACGGCGGGGCGACCATCAACAAGGAAGCCACCGACATGATGCTGCAGAACTCGCGCATCGACGCCACCTGGGTGGACGAGAACGGCGATCGCGGCGAGCCTGCCTCGGTCTGGGCGTTGGCCTCGTATGAAGTCGGCACGACCTCGCGCCCACAGCCCGCGGACTGGACGCCCGGCACCCCCAAGATGGCGCCCTCGTGGCTGGACCGGCTGCCGGGCTCGGCCGCCAAGGTCTATGCGGCCGGCTACAGCGGGCCCACCTTCAAGCCCTCGGACGCGGTGAAGTTCGCGGGCGAGAAGGCCATCGACAACCTGGCGTCGTCGCTGCGCGCGCACGTGCAGGCCTACACTTTGCTGGTCGAAAACAAGGCGGGGCTGTCGGTCGATCAGTTTTCCCAGACCGATGATCCCGACCAGGCCTTTCTCGATCTGGTGAAGCAGAACGCGAAGGTCGAAACCACCTGGGTGGACGCCGACGCCATCCGCCCGGGAGATCCGCCGGGCGCCGTCTGGGCCCTGGCCTCCATCGACGTCGACTCGACGCGCGGCGGAATGCAGGAAGTGCAAAACCCCGACACCGGCCCGGCGCTCGACAAGCACGGCAACATCCCCGCCGACGCCCCCAAAGCCGTCCCCGCCTCCGGCAACAAGTAGGGCTCTCTCTTCGTTGAACCGAAGAGACAGCTCACGAGGCGAGACGGGCGGCGAGGAGGAGCGCGGTGATCATCGGCTCGGGGTCGGCTTTGCCGGTCCAGGCGATGTCGTCGGCCGTGCCGTGATCTGGGCTGGTGCGGACGAAGGGCAGGCCCAGCGTCACGTTCACCGTCTCGCGGAAGTCGAGCAGCTTGGCCGGGATGAGCCCCTGGTCGTGGTAGAGCGCCACCACCGCGTCGAAGTCGCCTCGCACCGCGCGCGGGAAGAGGCCGTCCGCCGGCCAGGGTCCGGTCGCGTCCACGCCTGCTGTGCGGGCGTCGGCGATGGCCGGCGCCACGAGGCGCGCTTCTTCATCTCCGAAGATGCCGCCGTCGCCGGCGTGCGGATTCAAGCCCAGGACGGCCACCCGCGGCCGGGCGATGCCCCACCGTTCGCGCAGAGAGCTCGCCGCGAGCTGGGTCACGAAGGAGATCTGCGCCGCCGTCAGCCTCCGCGGCACCTCGCTCAACGCCAGGTGGTTGGTAGCCAGCACCACCCGCAGGCGCGGGCCGGCGAGCATCATCGCCACCCGCGCGGAGGCCAGGTCCGCCAGCCGTTCGGTGTGGCCGGCAAACCCCTTGGCGCGCAAGGCGACGCGCTCCTTGGAGAGCGGCGCGGTGCAGATGGCGCGGACGGAGCCGCTCAGCGCGGCGCGGGCCGCCGCATCGACGCAGGCCAGGGCGGCGGCTCCAGCCTGCGCAGGCCCCGCACCATCCGCGGCCGTCTCGTTGACCTGGGCTTCGAAGGGCACGCCCAACAGCCGCGCCGCCCGCTGCAGCACCGCGGCCTCGCCGTAGACGACCGGCTCGACCTGGGCCCGCACCCGCTCGTCGCGCAGCGCGGCCACCACCACCTCGGGACCGATGCCCAGCGCATCGCCCATCGAGATGGCGACGGGGACCACTAGAGCAGCACTTCGATCTGGGCGGTCT
>DATBAA010000747.1:0-2931 GCA_036271755.1 Myxococcales bacterium
GCTCGAGCGGGTGGCGCAAGGCCAGCGCTTCCACCTGAGCTTCGGCCTCGCCGAGGAGGTGAAGGTGAAGCGCGTCGTCCTGGAGGAGATCGCCCGCGACAAGGGCCTCTTCAAGAGCAGCCAGCGCTTCCACTACGCCTATCGCTTCGAGCTGGAGAACGCCGCGTCCGGCCCGCAGACCATCGAGCTGTCGGAGCAGGTGCCGGTCTCCGAGCTCTCGGACGTGAAGGTGGAGTTGGAAGAGACCACGACCGCCGGGTTCTCACGCAACGTCGAGGACGGCATCGTCACCTGGAAGCTGCCGCTCAAGGCCGGAGAGAAGCGCGCGCTGCAGCTCGCCTTCCACGTCGACGTGCCGCAGGAGTACGCGACCGGCCCCTGAGCCTTCGCGGTCCTCAGCTCTTGCGGTAGATGCGGCGGGACTTGTCGATGCCGAAGCGGAACGACTCGCGGGTGCCCGACAGGAACGAGAGCGTGTAGCGGGCGCCGATGGGGCGCTTGCCGGTGAGCACGTTCTTGCTCATCACTGCGGCCATCTTGGTCATGTGCTGCAGCCAGAGGCGCATCGCCTTGGTGTTGCCGAGGCGGACGTGCTTGAAGAGCGCCGCGGCGGTGCCCGCGCCGTAGATGTCCCAGAGCTTGCGCGACTCTTCGCCGTGGGCGCGGATGCCCAGGTGCGTGACCTCGACCTCTTTCGCGTTGATGACTTTGAGGCCGGTGCTGAGCGCCCTGAAGAGCAGGTCGGGCTCCTCTCCGCAGAGCAGCGGCGCGCCCGGGCCCAGGAAGGGATCGAAGCTGCCGATCTTCGTCAGCACCGAGCGCCGCGCCGAGAGGTTGGCGGTGATGCCCCAGTCGCGGTCGGGCGGCGGAAACGCGTTCTGCCACTCGCGCACCAGCGGCTCGAAGCTCATGGCAAAGCCTTGCGCCGCCAGCTCGTCGGGCACCTTCACCCGGCCGCAGACGATGGCCGCTTCCGGGTCGCTCTCGAAGATGGCTCGAATCCTGGCCGTCCAATCGGGAGCCACGCGGCAGTCGTCGTCGGTGAAGGCGATCAGCGAGCCGGTGGTCTTCTCGATGCCTAAGTTGCGGCCGTTGGTGGCGCCGCGAAGCTCGCTGCGGATGCAGCGGATGCGCGGGTCGTTCAACGCCTGCACCGCCTCGAAGCTGGCCGGCCCGTCCGACTGGTCGACGAAGAGCACCTCGTCGAAGCCGCCGCAGGCGACGAGGCTCTGCGCGCAGGCCTGCACGTGGTCTGGACGGTTGCGCGTCGGCACCACCACCGAGAGCGTTTCAGGGCGGGACGTAGAGCCTCCGCTTCTTGTCGACCCGATACGAGAGCGACTTCACCGAGCCCTCGAGGAAGGCCAGGGTGTAGCCGATGCCCAGCGGCCGGTGGAAGTGCGCCGCGTTGATCAGCATCAGCTTCGCGCAGCCGCCCAGGTGCTTGAGGTAGATGCCCGCGGCGTCCAGGTCTCCCAGCCGCACGTGCTTCATGAAGGCCGCGGCGGTGCCGGAGGCGTAGTTGCTCAAGAGCTTCTTGGAGGCCTCGCCCTCGGCGCGCGCGTGGAGATGCGAGACCTCCACCTCTTTCGCGTTCACCACCTTCATGCCGGCCTTCAAGGCCCGGAAGATGAAGTCCGGCTCGCCTCCGCTTCGCAGCGGCGCGCCCGCGCCCAGCACGGGATCGAACGGTCCGATGATGGCCAGCACCGACTTGCGCAGCGCGAAGTTGGCGGTGATGCCCCAGTCGCGGTCGACCGGCGGATAAGCGCGCTGCCAGTCGCGCTGCACCGGCTCGAAGCTGGTGGTGAAGCCCTCGCCCTGCTCCGCGGGAATCAGCACGCGCCCGCAGATGATGGAGCAGTCGGGGTCCTCCTCGAAGAGCCCGGCGATGCGCGTCACCCAATCCGCCGGCACGCGGCAGTCGTCGTCGGTGAAGGCGACGGCGTCTCCGCTGCTCAGCTCCATGCCGAGGTTCCTGCCGTTGGTGACCCCCCGCTGTTCGCTGTGGACGTAGCGCAGCTTCGGACCGGCGAACGGCTTCAACGCCTCTTCGGTGGAGCTGTCCGCGCTCTGGTCGATGACCAGCAGCTCGTACAGTTCTGGATTGGCAAGGATGGTGGGAACGCAGTCCTTGACGTGCGCTGCCCTGTCTCGCGTGGGCACGACCACCGAGATGCGCGGCCGGGAGATGGTCATCCGCGCGACCCGATAGCACTGCGTGCGGAGTCCCGCAAGAAGCTCACGTCTTTGAGGCCCAGGCCGCCGATGGCCACCTGGGCGACCAGATATCCGATCGGCGCGAGGACAATGCCCACCACCAGCGGAAAGTCTCCGAGGAAATGACCGACGGCCCACATGGCCGACGAGGCGACGATGGCGCGCAAGAAGTCGAAGACGGCGCTCTTCTCCAAGAGCCCGCGCGGCAGCAGCACGATGGCCGCGCCCAGCATGCCGAACTCGCCGACGGCCACCATCATGGCCGCGCCGATGCCGCCGTTGTTGGCGCGGTGCTGCCAGTACGGCAGGAGCCAGAAGGAGACGCTGGCGGAGATGAGGATCATCACGCCCTTCATCAGCGACCAGACGAACTGCTTGCCGGAGATGATGAGGATGGTGCCCAGGGTGATGTTGGCGAAGAGCGGCAGCAGGTAGAACGCCAGCACCTTCAAGTCGGCGGCGGCGGGCTCGAAGCCGGGCCCGAAGATCCAGGGGATGACGCGGTCGGAAAAGAGGAACGTGCCCATGGCCGTGGGCGCGCCCAGCACCAGCGCCAGCCGCACCGACTCGCGCGCGGCCCGCTGGTAGCTGTCGGGGTTGGTGGCCTTGAGCCGCGTCAGCGTGGGCAGGAGCGCGCCGGTCATGATGACGGCCGGGAAGAGCAGCACGCCGGAGAGCTTGTTGGCCGCGCCGTACCAGCCCACCGACTCG
>DATBAA010000748.1:0-6309 GCA_036271755.1 Myxococcales bacterium
ACCGTCCGGGCGGCGTTCTCCAACACCGGCCAGATCTGCCTCTGCGGCTCGCGCATCCTCATCGAGAAGAGCATCTATGCGCGCGTCCGCGACGAGCTCGTGGAGCGGGTCTCGAAGCTGCGCGTGGGAGATCCGCTCGAGGCCGGCAGCGAGCAAGGCGCGCTGGTCTCGCGCGCGCACTTCGACAAGGTGATGGGCTGCATCGCGCTGGCTCGCGAGGAGGGCGGCAAGCTCCTCTGCGGCGGCGAACGCGCGCGCGTCGCCGGCCGCTGCGCGGAAGGCTTCTTCATCCAGCCGACCTTGATCGAAGGCCTGGGCCCAGCGTGCCGCACCAACCAGGAAGAGATCTTCGGACCGGTCGCCACGCTGCAGCCGTTCGACGGCGCCGACGAAGCCGTCGAGCTTGCCAATGCCACGCGCTACGGCTTGTCGGCCTCTCTGTGGACCCGCGATCTCACCCGCGCCCACCGCGTCTCGGCGCGGCTGCACGCGGGCATCGTCTGGGTGAACTGCTGGATGCTGCGCGACCTGCGCACACCCTTCGGCGGCGTCAAAGAGTCGGGCGTTGGCCGCGAAGGCGGCATGGACGCCCTGCGCTTCTTCACCGAACCCAAGAACGTCTGCGTGAAGCTATGAGCAAAGAGCTGAGCTCCAGCCGCGCGCCCGAGCCCGTGGGCGCCTATCCCCATGCGCGCCGCAGCGGCTCGCTGCTCTTCTTGAGCGGCATCGGCCCGCGCAAGCGCGGCTCGAAAGAGATCCCCGGGGTGACCTTGAGCCCCGACGGAACCATTGCTTCTTATGACATCGAAGTGCAGTGCCGGTCGGTCTTCGACAACGTCCGCGCGGTGCTGGAGGACGCGGGCCTGCGCTGGGAAAATCTCGTCGACGTGACGGTCTTTCTCACCAACATGAAGAGTGACTTCGCGACCTATAACCGGCTCTACGCGGAATACTTCGCCGCCGCCCGTCCCTGCCGCACCACCGTCGAGATCAGCTCGCTGCCCACGCCCATCGCCATCGAATTGAAGTGCATCGCGGAGATTCCGTGAGACCCCTGAACTTTCGCCAATGGATCGACGAGCACCGCGACCTGCTCAAGCCGCCGGTCGGCAACGCGCAGATCTGGACGGGCGATCGCGACTTCATGGTCACCGTCGTCGGCGGCCCCAACGCGCGCACCGATTACCACATCAATGAAGGCGAGGAGCTCTTCTATCAAGTCGAAGGCGACATCGTGCTGCGCATCCTAGAGCACGGAAAGCCCGTCGACGTGCCTTTGAAGCAGGGCGATATCTTCCTGCTGCCGCCCAATACGCCGCACTCGCCGCAGCGTCCGGCCAACACCGTGGGCCTCGTCATCGAACGCCGGCGCGATGCCAAGGAGAAGGACACCTTCCTTTGGATCTGCGACGATTGCGGGCACAAGCTCTATAGCGAATCGTTTCATTTGACCGATCTGGTGGCGCAGCTTCCGCCGGTCTTCGCGCGGTATTGGGGAGATCCGGCGCATACCACTTGCTCTCGCTGTGGCCGGAAGCATGAGAAGCATTGACCTGCACACGCACCTCCTGCCGCCCGAGCTTCCGCGCTGGACCGTGAACGCGCCGGGCTTCATCCGGCTGGAGCGCGTCAGCGACTGCCGCGCGCGCATGCTCCGCGACGACGGCACGCTCTTTCGCGAGATCGAGAGCAACTGCTGGGACGGCCCCACGCGGCTGCGCGAATGCGACGACTTGAACGTCGGCGTGCAGGTGCTCAGCACCATTCCCGTGCTCTTCTCTTATTGGGCGACGCCGCAACAAGGAGACGATCTCGCGCGGTATCTCAACGACCAACTGGCAGAGACGGTAGCGGCCTCTCCGCGGCGGTTCATCGGCCTGGGAACGCTGCCCATGCAGGCGCCCGGCCTGGCCATCGCCGAGCTGGAGCGCTGCATGCGCCTGGGCTTCGCGGGCGTGCAGATCGGGTCGCACGTCAACGATTGGAACCTATCCGACCCGGCGCTCTTTCCCTTCTTTCAAAGGGCCAGCGACCTGGGCGCGGCCATCTTCGTCCACCCCTGGGACATGATGGGCGAAGCCCGCATGCGCAAGTATTGGCTGCCCTGGCTGGTGGGCATGCCCGCGGAAGTCTCGCTGGCCATCTGCTCGGTCATCTTCGGCGGCGTGCTCGAGAGGCTGCCCAGGCTGCGCATCGCCTTCGCCCACGGCGGCGGCGCCTTCCCGGGCACGCTGGGCCGCATCCAGCACGGCTTCGACTCGCGCCCCGACTTGATGGCCGTCGACAACCCGCACCCGCCGTCGGCTTATCTCAAGCGCATCTATGTGGATTCTCTGGTTCACGACGCGCGGGCTTTGAAGCTGGTCCTGGAGACCTTCGGCGCAGATCGCATCGCGCTCGGCAGCGACTATCCCTTCCCGCTGGGAGAGGCGCGGCCGGGCGCGCTCATCGATTCAATGAATTTCGAGCCCGCCGTGCGCCAACGCCTGCTACAAGGAACCGCACTTTCGTTCCTGGGACGCTCGTTGGAGAGTTATGACCTTTGAAAACACGCTCGCTTTCGCCCGCGCGCAAGACGCCGCCGACGAGCTCAACTGGATGCGCACCGAATACCTCTTCCCCGAGACCGGCACGCTCTACTTCGCCGGCCACTCGCTGGGCTTGCCGCCGCGCAAGGCCCGCCAGTACGTGCTGGAAGAGATGGACGAGTGGAACCGCCTGGGCGTCGAAGGCCACTTCGCCTCGCGCAACCCCTGGGTGCGCTATCACGAGTTCCTCACCGGGCCGACCGCGCGCGTCGTCGGCGCCCGCGAGAGCGAAGTGGTGGTGGCCAACTCACTGACGGTCAACCTGCACCTCTTGCTGGTGTCGTTCTATCGCCCGACGCCGCAGCGCAAGTACCTGCTCATCGAAAAGGGCGCGTTCCCGTCCGATCAATATGCCACGGCCTCGCAAGCGCGCTTCCACGGCTTTCCCGACGCGGTGCTGGAGAGCGACGACCCGCTGAAGGTGCTGGAGGAGCGCGGCCACGAGATCGCGCTGGCCCTGATCGGCACGCCCAACTATCTCACTGGCAGAACCTATCCCGTGGCGCCTCTGGTCAAGCTCGCGCACTCGAAAGGCGCTTTGATTGGCTTCGACCTGGCGCACGGTATCGGCAACCTGGAGTTCGCGCTGCACGACGACGGCCCCGACTTCGCCTGCTGGTGCTCCTACAAGTATTTGAACTCGGGCCCCGGCGGTCCGGGCGGCATCTTCGTCCACCAGCGCCACGACGGCGCGAAGCTGCCGCGCTTCGAGGGCTGGTGGGGCCACGACAAGGTGCGCCGCTTCGAGATGGCCCGCGACTTCTCGCCCAACCAGGGCGCCGAGGCCTGGCAGCTGTCGAATCCGTCGGTGCTGCAGATGGCCGCGCTGCGCGCTTCCATGGAGCTGTTCGACAAGGCCGGCATGAAGGCGCTCGCGCGGAAGCGCGACAAGCTCACTGGTTTTCTCGACTTCATCCTTCGCGAGCAGAAGTTCGAGATCCGTACTCCGCCGGAGCATCGCGGCGCGATGATCTCCCTCAAAGCCAGCAAGTCACTGGTGGATACGTTGCACAAGCGCGGAGTCATCGTCGACTTCCGGCCGCCCGATATCGTACGCATTACCCCGATTCCTTCGTATAGTTCTTTTGAAGATGTTTTCATGTTGGGCGAGGAGCTTCGCAAAGAAAGAGGGTAAAACCTTGGGCGAGATCATGATCGCAGGGTCGGGGCCGGTCGGCTCGTTGCTTGCGCTCACCCTTGCCCGCCGCGGCCTCGACGTCTCACTCTACGAACGGCGCTCGGACCCTCGCAAAGGCGAGCACGCCGCCGGCCGATCGATCAACCTGGCCGTCTCCACCCGCGGCCTGCACGCGCTGCACCAGGTGGGCCTCGACGAAGAGGTCCTGCACAGCGCGGTGCCCATGCGCGGGCGCCTCATCCACGCGCCCGGCGGCAAGCAGTCGTTCCAGCCGTACGGAAACAAGCCGAGTGACTTCATCAACTCCATGTCGCGCGGCGGCCTCAACATGCTGCTCCTCGAGAAGGCCGGGCAGGCCGGCGCGCGAGTTCATTTCGAGCATAGGTTGTTGTCGTACGACTATGCGAGGCGCGCGGCCGTCTACGACAAGGGGACCGTGCCCGCGGAGGTGCTGGTCGGCTCGGACGGCGCCGGCTCCGCGCTGCGCGCCTGCATCCCCGGCGCGCAGACCAGCAACGAGCTGCTCAGCAGCGGCTACAAAGAGCTGACCATGCCGCCGATGCGCGGAGCTCACGCCATGGAGCGCGAGGCCCTGCACATCTGGCCCCGCGGCAGCTTCATGCTCATCGCGCTGCCCAACCTGGACGGCAGCTTCACCTGCACGCTCTTCCTCGATTTGAAGGCTTTGGAGGATCTCGATTCAGGCGCGAAGGCGGTCGCGTTCTTCCAGCAGCACTTCGCCGACGCGCTGGCCCTGATTCCCGATCTGCCGGCGCAGTTCCTCGCCGCGCCCCTGGGCCGCATGCAGACCATCAAGACCTGGCCCTGGTCGCACGCGGGAACGCTGCTGCTCGGAGACGCCGCCCACGCCATCGTGCCCTTCTTCGGGCAGGGCATGAACTCCGGCTTCGAGGACGTCACGCTGCTCGCCGAAGAGCTGGCGCGAACGCCGGACTTCGCGAAGGCCTTCGAGCACTTTGCCGCCGCGCGAAAGCCCGACACCGAAGCCATCGCCGACCTGGCCGTGGAGAACTTCGTCGAGATGCGCGACAAGGTGGCCGACCCGCAGTTCTTGAAGCTGCGCGCGCTCGAGCACGACCTGCAGGACAAGATGCCGGGCCGCTACCTCACCCGCTATCAGTTGGTGACGTTCACGCGCATTCCCTACCGCATCGCGCTCGAGGCCGGCCGCATCCAAGCGCGGATCCTGCAAGAGCTCTTGCCCGCCCCCGATCTGGATCGCGGCGTCCGTCTGGCCGAAGAGAGACTGCTGCCGCTCTTGCAGGCGCACGGTCTCTAGCCCGCTCCACGGCCGAGCGCGAATTCACATGCGCGCGGGATGCGCATGCCGCGCCGCCTGCCTAAGGTCTCCCCCTCACAGCCGAGGGAGCCACCCATGTCTGACTGCAAGGTGCTGGTCGTCGAGGACGACACGGATTCCCGCGAGGCCATGCTTGAGGTCCTCAGCTACGAAGGCTACTGCGTTCAAGGGGCAACCAACGGGCGGGATGCTTTGAACGTGCTTCGCTCCGGCCGCTTCAGTCCAGACGTCATCGTCGTCGATCTCTACATGCCCGCCATGGACGGCAACGAGCTCCGCCTGGCATTGCGCGACGACTCGCGCTTCGCCGCCATCCCCGTCATCGTCTGCACCGGAGACTCGCCGCAAGCCGTCTCACCCGGCGCATTCGGAACCTTGCAGAAGCCGGTCGACATCGACTCTTTGACGGCCATCGTCCACAGCGGCTGCGCCTCGCGCGGTTACTCACCGCGAAAGCAAGCTAGAGCGGTTTGACGAACACGTGGCTGGTCTTGTCGATCTGATAACCAAGGTTTAGATAGAGCTTGTGGGCTTCTGGGCGAGTGACTCTGGAAGCGAGGCGAATCTTCTTCAAGCCTTGCTCCCTGCCCCACTCTTCCGCGAGCGCCACCAACCGCGCGCCAATTCCCTTGCCGCGCAGCTTCTCCTCCACCACGATGGTCGCCAGCTCGACTCTCGAATCGGTCGTCAGGCTTCGCTGCAGATGGAAATGCACCCAGCCGACGACGCGCGCGCCCTGCCGTGCGACCCTCAATTGCTCGACCGGCTCCTTGGAGAAGGCTTCGATGCGAGCCCGGATATCCCCGGTGGTGCAAGGATATCCGAGCTGTCCCGCCAGGACGGCGACGTCCGCTGCATCGGAGAGCTCCATCCGATCGAAGCTGACACCGTCCATTTGAATCACCCGCAGGTGCCTTCGCTGGTCAGCAGGTTGCAGACCTGGGCCGTGGTGAGGCCGCAGTTGCCCGACGAGAAGCTGCCGGACAGGGTACCGGTCGCGAAGGTGAGCGAGAAGGTTCCCGAGACCCCGCTGCTCGAGAGGCTGGTCAGGGTGATGCTGCCGCCCGTCGCGCTCGCCGTGCCGCTGGAAAGCTTGCTGTTGCAGGTCGCGTCGGTGGAGTCGAAGCCCGCCGTCGCCGCCACGCCGAAGCCGTTTGCGTCTTTGGGCGCGGTGTTGAGGTTGCCGTTGATGGCGTACGCCTTGTTGAGCTCCAGCGCGGGAGAGTTGGCCGGCGGGGTGGTGGTGCCGGCGGGGGCGATCC
>DATBAA010000749.1:0-17086 GCA_036271755.1 Myxococcales bacterium
CGCGATCTCTTCGTTCTGGTAGCGGATCTTGCCCGCGCTGGGCTTGAGCATGCCGCTCACCGCGCGCAGCGTGGTGGTCTTGCCCGCGCCGTTGGCGCCGATGAGGGTGACGATCTCTCCCTCGGTGACCTTGAACGAGACGCCGCGCAGCGCATGGATGGCGCCGTAGTGGACATCTACGTTCTCGAGCTCGAGCAGCGCCACTACGCGGGCCCTCCAGCGGCGGCGATCTGGGCCGCGTGTTCCTTGGCGTACTTCTCGCCCAGGTAGGCTTCGATCACCTTGGGGTTCGACTGGATCTGCTTGGGCAAACCCTGCGCGATGGTGACGCCGTGGTCGAGCACGAGGATGCGCTCGGAGACGCCCATGACGAGCTTCATGTCGTGCTCGATGAGCACGATGGCCACGCCGAAGCGGTCGCGGATGCTGCGGATGAGCTCCATCAGCTCGACCTTCTCGCGGCTGTTGGTGCCCGCGGCCGGCTCGTCGAGCAGCAGCACTTGCGGGCCGGTGGCCAGGGCGCGCGCGATCTCCAGGCGGCGCTGTTCTCCGTACGGCAGGTTCTTGGCCAGCTCGTCGCGCCTTGCCGAGAGCCCCATCACTTCCAAAAGCTCCTGCGCGCGCTGCGAGACCCAGCTCTCCTCGCGCACCGACAGGTCGCCGTGGCGAACGGCGGCGGCCATCGATTCGCCGGTGAGGTGGTGGCAAGCGATGCGGACGTTGTCGTAGGCCGACAGCTCTTTGAAGAGCCGGATGTTCTGGAAGGTGCGCGCGACCCCCAGGTGCGCGATGTCGTGCGGCGCGAGCCCGCGCGTGTCGCGGCCCATGACGTTGATGTCGCCGTCGCTGGGCGGATAGACGCCGGTGAGCAGGTTGAAGACCGTGGTCTTGCCCGCGCCGTTGGGTCCGATGAGCGCCACCAACTCGCGCGGCTTGATCTGCAGACTGAACTCGCTGACCGCGGTGAGGCCGCCGAAGCGGATGGTGGCCTTGCGCACGTCGATCAGCGCCTCGGCCCGCTCGTCGGCCTTGAAGGGCGGCAGCTTCTTGCGCAAGAAGTCCCACAGCTCGCGCGTGCCCAGAAGTCCGCGCGGCCGCACCAGCATCAGCACGATGAGCGCGACCGAGTAGATGACCATGCGCAGGTTGGCCACCGCGCGCAGGTACTCCGGCAGGATGGTGAGCACCACGGCCGCGATGGTGGCGCCGGTGATGGACCCCATGCCGCCCAGCACGACCATGGCGACGATCTCGAAGCTGCGCACGAAGGTGAAGCTCTGCGGCGCCAGGTTGCCTTCGAACGCGCCCGACAACGCGCCCGCCACGCCGGCGAAGAAGGCGCTGATGACGAAGGCGCGAACCTTGTAGCCGGTGGTGTCGATGCCCATGGCTTCGGCGGCCACCTCGTCCTCGCGGACAGAGAGGAAGGCGCGGCCGTGGGTGGAATCTCTCAGACGTTTTGCGACCAGCAGCGTGATGATGACCACCGCCCAGATCCAGGCGAAGTCCGCCCGGTGCGGAATGGGCGAGAGGCCGATGGCGCCGCCAAAAAACGGCGTGTTCTCGATGATGACGCGGATGATCTCGCCGAAGCCCAGGGTGACGATGGCCAGGTAGTCGCCGCGCAGGCGCAAGCTCGGCTTGCCGACGAGATATCCGGCCAGCGCCGCGGCCGACGCTCCAGCCAGGACCGCCAGGATATAGAAGAGCCGGTACGGATCCTCCTGCGGCCCGCGCATGACGAGCACCGCGCTGACGTAGCCGCCGATGGCCATGAAGCCCGCGTGGCCAATGGAGAACTGGCCGGTGAGGCCGTTCACCAGGTTCAGCGAGACGGCCAGGATGATGGCGAGGCCGATGTGGTTGATGTTCTGGAACGCGTACTCCCAGTCGCCCTGGGTCGCGAGGTTCTTCTCGATCAGCCAGAGGATGGGAATGGCGACGAAGAAAGGAAGCCAGCTGCGCAGCGCGCGGGTCGTCTGCTTCAGGGCGCTGCCCGCCGCGAACGCCATCTACACCTTCTCCGTGGTGCCCTTGCCGAGCAGGCCGGACGGTTTCACCAAGAGGATGAGAATGAGGATGCCGAACGCCACCGCGTCGCGCCAGGACGAGCTCGTGTAGCCCGCCACCAGCTGCTCCGCGAGGCCGAGCAAGAAGCCGCCCAGCATGGCTCCGGGCACATTGCCGATGCCGCCCAGCACCGCCGCGACGAACGCCTTGAGGCCGGGCATCAGGCCCATCAGCGGGTGCACGCTGGGGTACTTCGAGGCGTAGAGAATGCCCGCCACCGCCGCGAGGACCGAGCCGAGCACGAAGGTGAAGCTGATCACCACATCGACGTTGATGCCCATCAGCGCGGCCACGCCCGGATTCCACGAGACCGCGCGCATGGCGGTGCCCATGCGGGTGTGGAAGACGATGCGCTGGAGCACGAGCATCAGCACGATGCTGGTGACGATGGTGACCACGTCCACGTAGCCGATGCTGATGCCGGCGATGACCTGGTTGGAATGGTGGGGCAGCACGCCGAAGGCGCGCGGGTTGGGGCCGAAGACGTACTGGCCGCCGTACTCGAGGAAGAAGCTGACGCCGATGGCGGTGATGAGCGAGTTGATCTTGGGAGACCCGCGCAGCGGCCGGTAGGCGAGCCGCTCGATGGCGAAGCCCACCAGCGCGCAGATGATCATGGAAGCGAGCGCGACCAGCACGGCGCCCCAGATGCTCGGGTCCTTGGCCTCGCCCGTCCAGCGTGCGCTGGCGTACCAGCCCATCATCGCGCCCAGCATGAAGACGTCGCCGTGGGCAAAGTTGATGAGCTGCAGAACGCCGTACACCATGGTGTAGCCGAGCGCGATCAGCGCGTAGATCGCACCGAGCGAGAGGCCGTTGACGACATGTTGTAAAAAGTCGGTCATCTAGAGCAGGGCCGGTCCAGGCCTACTTCTTCGGGTGCTCTTCCGAAGGAACTCCCTGCGGCTGACCAGTGGTGGCTGCGTTCTGCGCCGGGCTGCTGGCGCCGACCGTCGGCATTGGCGTGGCCGTCGGCTGCTGGCCCACGGCGGGGTTGGGCGCGGTGTTGCCCGCGGTCTGCTTCGCGCCGGTGTCGGTGACCGGAGGCGCCGGCACGTCGGGCGAGCCCTCGGGCTGGATGCGCGCCGCGAACTCGTAGCGGCCGCCCTTGGCGATCTTGAGGATGACGGCCGGCTTCACCGGGTTGCGGTTCTGGTCCATCGAGATGTCGCCGGTGACGCCCGGGTAGTTCTTGGTGGCGGCGAGCGCGTCGCGAATGGAGACGCCGCTCAGGTCCTTGGCGCTCTTCATGGCGGCGAAGAGCATGCCCGTCGCGTCGTAGGCCTGCGCCGCGAGAGAGTCGGGCAGGGCGCCCGCGTTGGCCGCCTTGAACTTGGCGACGAACTCCTGCACGCGCTTGTTGGGATCGTCGACCGAGTAGTGGTTGGAGAAGTACGAGCCCTCCAGCGCCGCGCCGCCAATTTCGTAGAGCTTCTCGCTGTCCCAGCCGTCGCCGCCCAGGAGCGGAACCGTCAGGCCAGACTCGCGCGCCTGCCGAGAGATGAGGCCCACGTCCGTGTAGTAGCCCGGAATGTAGACGCCGTCCGGCTGCGCGCCCTTGATGTTGGTGAGCTGGGCCTTGAAGTCGACGTCGCCGTTCGAGAAGCTTTCGTTGTCGACGATGGTGCCGCCCATCTTGGTGAAGTTCGCTTCGAAGACCTTGGCGAGGCCCACCGAGTAGTCGTTGCGGACGTCCTTGAGGATGGCGACTTTCTTCAGCTTCAAGTTCTCGCTGGCGAACTTCGCCATCACATAGCCCTGGAAGCTGTCGATGAAGCAGGCGCGGAAGATGTAGTCGCCGATTTGCGTCACCGATTCGTTGGTGGACGAGGGCGTGATCATGGGCACCTTGGCGGCCTGGGCCTTGGGCGCCATGAACTTGGAGATGGTGGAGGCGACCTCGCCCAGGAGCGCGGTCACGTGCTCGCTGGAGATGAGGCGGGTGGCGGCGGTGGCGGCCTCTTCGGGTTTGCCCTCGTCGTCGAGCGCGATGATCTGCACCTGCCGTCCCTTGATGCCGCCGGCGGCGTTCAATTCCGCGGTGGCCATCTGGATGCCGCGGTCGCTCGAGGTGCCGAAAGTAGCCTGGGCGCCGGTCATCGAGCCGACCTCGCCGATGACGATGGGACCGGTGCCGGACGCCGCGCTACTGCCCTGGCCGCCCTCCTTCTTGCAGGCGAAGGCGACGAGGACGCAAACGAGCAGCGGTGCTACGCGGCGCATGGGGAGCTCCGACGGAGGGAAAGCGAGCCTGCTTAACATTCTGGTCACACTCGATCAACAAGCTTGCCGCACCCCCATTGCCAGCGTAGCCTTGCGCGTCCATGTCTCCGCGCATCCTTGTGGTCGACGACAACCCGGAGCTCCTGACGCTGCTCTCCTCGGCGTTCGAGGAGGCTGGCTACCAGGTGCAGACGGCTGCCCGCGGACGAACCGCCGTGGAGTTGGCTCGAAAAGAGCGGCCCGACCTGGCGGTCATCGACGTGCTCCTGCCCGACCTGATGGGCTTCGACGTGGCCGAAGCGTTGAAAAGGCTACGCATTCCTTTCATCTTCATGTCCGGCGTCCACAAGGGCGGCAAGGCCTCGGCCAACGCGATGGGCCGCTACGGCGCGCTGGCCTACTTCGAGAAGCCCTTCGAACGGTCCGCGTTGCTGGAGGCCGTCGCGCAGGTCGTTCCGCCGCCGGCCGGGTCTGGCGGCGAAGATCCGGCGTGGGACGTCGAGGCCGGGCCGCAGGTGGCTGAAGCAGCGGAGGCCATGCAGCTGACCGGGCGCATCGATCTCATCGGCCAGCAAGTCTCGGGCAAGACCGCGCCGGTGCAGCTCAAGCCCATGGATCGCGAGCAGATGCAACGGCTGCGCGACAGCCGGCCCTCGCCGCCCATCATGACGCCGCGCATCTCGTCCGGCGCGGTCACTTCGGCGCCGCCCGCGCCGCCGGCCGACGTTCCGGCGCTGCAGCCGTTCGCGGTCAAAGAGGGCATCACCCGCGGCGAGATCAAGGACAACCTCCCGCAGCTTCTGGCGGCCTTCTACAACGCCAAGGAGACCGGCGAGCTTGGCCTGCAGCGCGGCCAGGTGAAGAAGATCATCTACTTCGAAGGCGGCATGCCGGTGTTCGCGCTCTCGAACCTGGTGGCCGACCGGCTGGGGCAGTTTCTGGTGCGCGCCGGCAAGATCGACGAAGAGACGCTGCGCCACGCCGCCGAAGAGGCCGCGACGACCCACCAGCGCACGGGCGACGTGCTGATCTTGATGGGCTCTTTGACGGAAGAAGAGCGGCTCTACTACGTGGGGCAGCAGATCAAGAGCATCCTCTATTCGGTCTTCGCCTGGGAGGACGGCGCGTTCACGCTCAGCTTCCAGGCGCGGGCGCGCAAAGAGGCCATCAAGCTCGACATCCATCCGGCCAACCTGATCATGCGCGGTGTGAAGAAGCTCTACAAGCCAGAGCGGCTGGCGCGCTTGATGCCGCCCGAGGCGCGGCCCATTCCGTCGCCCGAGCCTAGCTTCAACTTGAGCGACGTCGAGCTGCAGGCCTGGGAAGCGCACCTGCTCCCCAGGTGCGACGGCTCGCGGACGGCCGCGGAGCTGACGACCATCGCGGGGAAGCCCGACAACGAAGTCCTGGGCACCCTGGTCGGCCTCGCCTCGCTCCGCATCCTCGAGCTGCGCTGACCGAGCGCTACTTCGCCATGATCGTCCACATCGAAGCCGACTCGGCAAAAGTTCGCAGGTCGTCCAGCTCGTCACGCACGGTCGCGGCGAGACGGACGAGGTCGATGGTGTCGTAGTCGTGCACCAAGAGGTTCCGTAGCCCAGCGGCCAGCCCGAGTCGCCTCGCGAGATCCATTGAAATGCGGCCGCGGCCTGCGAGGACGTGAAATGCTTCGCGCGCCGAAGGGGGAGGCGTCCAACCCTCGGCGGTGATCGCGTGGAAGGCAATGTCGATGCAGGCCTCGATCGCCACTTGCAACCACCGTTCGACTGCGGCGCGGAGGGTCGGGTCTTTCTCCAACCGTGCAGCGTCGCCGGCGAACGATTGACTCAAGTACTGCAGGTTCTCGCCCAACGTCAGAAGTTTGCGAGCGATGACGTCAGCGCCGATCACGTTTCATCCGTTCCACGGCCATGGCTGCGGCGGCACGAACGAGCTGGCGGCGAGGGGAGTCGTCGTCGTAGCGCCGCAAGATCGAGACTTGGGCGCGCACGCGCTCCAGCTTGGTACGTTCCAGCACGAGCTCACCCTCGGACACCGCGGCGAAAGCGACGCCCGAATCGGTCCTGTCGGCGTCGGTTACGTCGGCCCGCTCGCCGATAGCCTCCAGCGTTCCAGCGAGCTCGTAGATGATTTCGCGGCGCAAGCTTTCACGCTGATCCGGACTCAGCGTCCGTTCATAGACGACCAGCAGATCCAGATCGCTGTCTTCGCGGTGCGTGCCGCGCACGCGAGAGCCGAACAGCCACGCGGCGCGTACGCCTTGCAAAGGCATGAGCGTTGCGGCAACGATCTGGCCCAGCTCCGACATGCCGAAACGCTAGCACAAGGCCGGGCATGGTGCGGCAAGCTAGCGCACCTCCCGTCTGGAGTCCGGCTCTGGCGGCGAAGGTGCCTTGACACACTGAGTTGGACGCCATACACGTCCGCGCCGCGATGATTCCCCTCGGAACCCGGGCGTTGCCGGCTGAATCGCCCTTCACGCCCGAGCAGCAGAAGCGCTTCGACGAAGGCTTCGAGAAAGCCGTCGCCAAGTATCCGTCTGACCGCCGCCGGGCCGCGCTGCTGGCCGTGCTCCACCTGGTCCAGGACGAGCTGGGGTGGCTGCCCGAGCCTGCCATGGCCTACGTGGGCTTCCGGCTGGACGTGCCGCCGGTGCGCGTCCGCGAAGTGGCCACTTTTTATACGATGTATCGTTTGAGGCCAGTCGGGCGCCACCACATCGGCGTCTGCAACTCGGTCTCCTGCTGGGCCATGGGGGCGGAGAAGATCCTCGCCGGCTGCGCCGAGAAGCTGGGCATCAAGCCTGGCCAGACCACGCCCGACGGACATTTCTCGCTCGAAGAGGTCGCCTGCCTCGCGTCGTGCGGCACGGCGCCCGCGGTGCTGGTCAACAACTTCACCTTCGTCGAAGGCGTGACCAACGACTCGATGTCGAAGCTGATCGACGATCTCAAGAGCAAGCCGGGCCAGAACATGGCGCCCGGCAAAGCCCCCAAGAGCGAGCACTAGCCGTGAAGATCCTCAGCGTCGATTGGGACAAGCCGAACAGCTTCACCTTGGACACCTACAAGGCGTCCGGCGGCTACACCGCGCTGCCCAAGGCGCTGAAGATGGCGCCGCAGGCCATCGTCGACGAGGTGGTGAAGTCGAACCTGCGCGGCCGCGGCGGCGCTGGCTTCCCCACCGGCATGAAGTGGAACTTCGTCCGCAAGGAGACGAGCTTCCCCAAGTACCTGGTGGTCAACGCCGACGAGGGCGAGCCCGGCACCTTCAAGGACCGCGAGTGCCTCTTGAAGAGCCCGCACATGTTCGTCGAGGGCTTGATCATCGGCTGCTTCGCCATCGACTGCCACCTCACCTACGTCTACTGCCGCGGCGAGTTCCGCGACTCGGCGATGGCGCGCCTGCAGACCGCGGTCGACGAGGCCTACGCACAGGGCTACGCCGGCAAGAACATCCTCGGCAGCGGGTTCGATCTGGAGATCCGCTGCGTCTTCGGCGCCGGCGCCTATATCTGCGGCGAAGAGACCGCGCTCTTGGAGTCGCTGGAAGGCCGCAAGGGCTATCCGCGCCTCAAGCCGCCGTTCCCGGCCAACGCGGGTGGCGGACTCTTCAAGCAGCCCACGGCGGTCAACAACGTCGAGACGCTGGCCAACATGCCGGTGATCATCAACATGGGCGGCGACGAGTATTCGAAGATCGGCCTCGTCCCCAAGAACGGCGGCACGCGGCTCTATGCGGTGAGCGGCCACGTGAAGAAGCCGGGCGTCTTCGAGGCGCCCATGGGCATCACCTTCAAAGACCTGCTCGAGCAGTACTGCGGCGGCATGCGCGAGGGCAGCACGCTCAAGGCCATCATCCCGGGCGGAAGCAGCTCCGCGATCATGACCGCCGAAGAGGCAGTCTGGGCGTCGGACTTCGACACGCTGAAAGCCAAGAAGACGATGGCCGGGTCGGGCGCGGTGGTCTACCTGGACCAGACGGTCAACATGGCCCACGCGCTGGCCAACGTGATGCGCTTCTACGCTCACGAGAGCTGCGGCCAGTGCACTCCCTGCCGCGAAGGCACCGCCTGGCTCGCGCGGCTCTGCGACAAGATCGTCGCGGGCAAAGGCGAGAAGACCGACGTGGACAACATCCACCAGATCTCGCGGCAGATGGAGCAGAAGACCATCTGCGCGCTGGCCGACGGCGCCGCGATGCCCGCCAAGAGCTACATCGAAAAGTTCCGCGCCGACTTCGACGCGCTGGTGCAGGGCTAAAATGGAAGCCGCGCTCTTCTATATCTTCGCCATCGGCGTCATCGTGGCGGGCGCGCAAGTGGTGCTGCGCAGAAACCCCATCTACGGCGCGCTCTCGCTGGTGGGCTGCTTCTTCTTCCTCGCCGGCATCTACCTGCTGCTCGCCGCGCACTTGATCGCGATCCTCCAGATCATGATCTACGCGGGCGCCGTCATGGTGCTCTTCGTCTTCGTGATCATGCTCCTCAACTTGAAGGAAGAAGAGCTGGGCGAGCAGCGGCTGACCATCATGAAGGGCGTCGGGCTGGTCTCGGTGCTGGCGCTGACCGGCGTGGTCGCGTGGCGCGCGCTCGCCAATGCCTATCCGGCCGCGGGCCCGACCATCGACAACGCGCTGCGTATCCAGAACTTCGGCACCGTGCGCGAAGTGGGCCGGGTGCTCTACCTGTCGTCGGTGCTGCCGTTCGAAGTGACTTCTCTGTTGCTCCTGGTGGCGGTGGTCGCGGCTGTCGTGGTGGCGAAAGGAAAGATCTAAATGGATTTCTTTCACGCCCATCAAGCGCAGCATTACCTGGTGCTGGCGGCCATCCTCTTTGCGTTGGGCGCATCTGGGGTCGTGCTGCGGCGCAATGCGCTCATCGTCCTGATGAGCATCGAGCTGATGCTCAACGCGGTGAACCTGACCTTCCTTGCCTTCGCGCGGTTTCCGTTGGTGCAGAACGCGCCGCAAGGAAGCTTTCTCGTCGGGCACGCGGCGGTCTTCTTCGTCATCGCCACGGCGGCGGCCGAGGCGGCGGTGGGGCTGGCCATCATCATCGCGGTCTTCCGCAGCCGGACGAGCGTGAACGTGGACGAGTTCGACGCCCTGAAGCTGTGATCCGGGAAGGTTCTTCATGGAAGTGAACTGGCTGCACCTCATCCCGCTCTTGCCGCTCGCCGGGGCCGCCATCTGCGGCCTGACGGGCAAGTGGCTGCCCAAGTCGTGGCTCTACACGACGGCGCTGATCGCAGTGACGCTGCCGTTCTGCATCGGCCTGTTCGCCTTTGCCCACCTGCCGGAAGGCAAGCCCGAGCTCCACGAGCTGGCGTTCAATTGGTTCACCGCCGGCGGCCTGCACGTCGACATGGGCTTCACGCTCGACCGCCTCTCGGGCACGCTCATCCTGGTCATCACCGGCGTCGGCACGCTGATTCATTTCTATTCGATTGGCTACATCGACGAAGACCCGGGTTACTGGCGCTACTTCTCCTATCTGAACCTATTCGTCGCGGCGATGCTCACGCTCGTCCTCGGCGACAACTTGGTGGCGATGTTCGTCGGCTGGGAAGGCGTCGGCCTCTGCAGTTACTTGTTGATTGGTTTCTGGTTTACCGACGACGAGAAGGCATATGCGGGGCGCAAGGCGTTCGTCGTCAACCGCATCGGCGACTTCGGCTTTCTCATCGGCATCTTCATTCTCTTCAACAACCTCCATTCGGTCACCTTCGTAGACATCAACAGCTCGGTGCTCTCGCTGCAGGTCGCCTCGCTGGCCGCGCTCTGCCTCTTCCTGGGCGCCACCGGCAAGAGCGCGCAGCTGCCGCTCTACATCTGGCTGCCGGACGCCATGGCCGGCCCCACGCCGGTCTCGGCGCTGATCCACGCCGCCACCATGGTCACCGCCGGCGTCTACATGATCGCGCGGCTCAGCCACCTCTTCGTGATGGCTCCGGGAGTCATGGCGGTGGTGGCCGTCGTCGGCGCGCTCACCGCCATCTGGGCGGCGCTCATCGGCACCTCGCAGAACGACATCAAGAAGGTGCTGGCGTACTCGACCGTCTCGCAGCTCGGGTACATGTTCATCGGCGTCGGCACCGGCGCGTTCTTCGCCGGCACCATGCACCTCGTCACCCATGCGTTCTTCAAGGCCTGCCTGTTCCTCGGGTCGGGCGCGGTGATTCACGGGCTGCACGGCGAGCAGGACATGCGCAAGATGGGCGGCCTGCGCCACCACATGCCGTCGACGCGGGCGACGTTCCTCATCGCCACCATCGCCATCACCGGCATCCTGCCTTTGTCGGGGTTCTTCTCGAAGGACGAGATCCTGGCGCAGGCGATGCACACCAAGGCGTTCGATCTTCTGCGGCTGTGGCCGGACAGCGGACCGCAGCTCAGCTGGCTTGGGCCGGTCATCTACATCGTCGGCTCGCTGGCGGCGCTGCTCACCAGCTTCTACATGTGGCGCTGCTACTTCCTCACCTTCAGCGGCGACTATCGCGGGCCCGATTCGGTGCACCCGCACGAGAGCCCGTCGATCATGACGGTGCCGCTCTGGATCCTGGCGGCGCTCAGCATCGTGGCTTTGGTCATCGGCCTGCCCGAAGCGTGGGTGCACGGCACGGCGCTCGAGGAGTTCAACTGGGAGCACTTCACGAGGCCCATCTTCAGCGTCCCGCGCGGCGGACCGCCGGAGGAGTTCTCGCCGTTCCCGGGTTTCGCCATCGCGCTGGTGGTCGGCTGGGCTGGCTGGGCCGCTGCGTACTTCCCCATGTTCAAGCGCGGCATCGAGGGTGACGACGCGCTGACCGCCAAGATCCCTGGCCTGCGCCGCACGCTGGCCAACAAGCTCTACCTCGACGAGCTCTACGACTGGCTCATCGGCCGGCCGCTCTGGGCCTTTGCCCGCGGGCTCTGGCGCGTGGTCGACGTCACCATCATCGACGGGCTCTTCGTCAACGGCATCGCGGCCTTGATCGCCTGGATTGGCGCGCTGGCCCGGCGCTTCCAGAACGGCGACGTGCAGCGCTACGCCGCGGTCACCGCCCTGGGCATCGCCGCCCTCGTCTATGTCTTCCTGATGAGGGGCCCATGAGCTGGATCGACGCTCACCTGCTGAGCCTGGTCATCTTCCTGCCGGTCATCGGCGCCGTCCTGGTGGCGCTCTTGCCCGAGGGCGAAGGCAGTCAGCACAAGGGCCTGGCTTTCATCTTCAGCATCGTGACGTTGGCTGCCTCGATTCCGGTCTGGACGGGCTTTCACGCGGGCGCGGGCAAGTTCGCGTTCGAGCAGAAGAGCGAGTGGGCGCCCGCGCTGGGCTTCAGCTACCACATCGGCCTCGACGGCGTGGCGCTCTTGCTCTTCATGCTGACCACGTTCCTGGCACCTATCGTGGTGCTCTGCTCGTGGAACTTCGTGCAGTCGCGGGTGAAGGTCTATTGCCTCGCGCTCTTGCTGCTCGAGACGGCCATGCTGGGCACGCTGGCGGCGCTGGACCTGGTGCTCTTCTACGTCTTCTGGGAAGCGATGCTGATTCCCATGTACCTGCTCATCGGCATGTGGGGCAGCGAGCGCCGCATCTACGCCGCGGTGAAGTTCTTCATGTTCACCTTCGTCGGCTCGGTGCTGATGCTGCTGGCCATCTTCTGGCTGTGGAGCAACAGCGGCACGCCCGGCCACCGCACCTTCGATTACGTCGAGCTCTTGCAGACGGGCGTGGCCAATCCGGAGACGCAGCGCTGGCTCTTCGCCGCCTTCTGCCTGGCGTTTGCCATCAAGGTTCCCATCTGGCCGCTGCACACCTGGCTGCCCGACGCGCACACCGAAGCGCCCGCCGCGGGCTCCATTCTGCTGGCAGGCGTGATGCTGAAGATGGGCACCTTCGGCTTCATCCGCTACGCCATGCCGCTCTTCCCACAGGCGGCGCTGCTGCACGCGCCGATGATCGCCGTGCTGGGCGTCATCGGCATCGTCTACGGCTCGCTGATGTGCATGGCGCAGACCGATCTCAAGAGGCTCATCGCTTATTCGTCGGTGGCGCACCTTGGCTTCGTCATGCTGGGCCTCGCGGCGCTGACGCCCGAGGCGGTGAGCGGCGCGGTGCTGCAGATGGTGAATCACGGCATCTCCACCGGCGCGCTCTTCTTGATGATTGGTTATCTCTACGAGCGAACCCACACGCGCGATCTCGCGGCGTATGGCGGCGTCGCGCAGGTGGCCCCGGCGCTCGCGGCCACCTTCCTGGTCATCACCTTGTCGAGCATTGGCTTACCGGGAACCAATGGTTTCATCGGTGAGTTCCTCATTCTCATCGGCACCTTTACTTCCAAGCAGATGGAGAGCGCGCAGATCCTGGCGTCCATCGCCTCCACCGGCGTAATCCTGGGCGCGGTCTATATGTTGTGGCTGTACCAGCGCGTCTTCTGGGGGCCGAAGCGGAAGGCCGCGCTGCACGGCATTCCCGACCTGTCGGTGCGCGAGTGGTTCACCGTCGCGCCGCTGCTCATCGCCATCGTCTGGATTGGTTTCCAGCCGCAGCCTCTGCTCTCGGTCATCAAGGAGCCGGTGGATTCGTTCGTGCAGCGCATCAGCCATTCGGAGAAGAAGCCCACGGCGCAATTGGAGGCCAGGCCGTGAACTTCAACCCGAGCGACCTCTACGGAATTTTGCCGGCGCTGATCCTCTCGATTGGCGCGCTGGTGCTGCTCATCAGCGAAGTCTTTCTCACCGTGCGCAAGGACGGCTCCGCGCCCGACCGGCGATACCAGGCGTGGCTGGCGGCGGCGTTTGCCATTGCCGCGACCTGGGCCGCGATCGATCAGTTCGGCGACCCCACCGCGCAGCTCTTCTCCGGCGCGGCGGTCAGCGACGGCTTCGGGCGCGTCATCGCCGCGGTGGCTTGCGGCGGGTTGGCGCTCTCCTGCCTGGTGGCCTTCTCCTACCTGGAAGCGCTGCGCGCGACGCGCGGCGAGTTCTACGCGCTGGCCATG
Source organism: Myxococcales bacterium (assembly GCA_036271755.1). GTDB lineage: Bacteria > Myxococcota > Myxococcia > Myxococcales > 40CM-4-68-19 > 40CM-4-68-19. The sequence goes on from DATBAA010000749.1 coordinate 13,281, forward strand.
TTCTCCGCGGCCGGCATGTGCCTCATCTCGCAGGCCACCGACCTCATCGTCATCTTCGTCTCGCTGGAAGTGCTCTCGCTGTCGCTCTACGCGCTCTGCGCTTACTTGCGGCGCGGCAAGAAGCCGGCCGAGGCGGCGTTCAAGTACTTCATCCTGGGCAGCTTCGCGTCGGCCGTCTTTCTCTACGGCGCGGCGCTGGCCTTCGGCGCCACCGGCTCGACGCGCCTCGCGGACGTGGCCTTCGCGGTGAAGGGCCTGACGCAGCACCGGGGAGAGCCCGGCACCGGCCCGCTGCTGCTGGCGGCGATTGGCCTCTTGATCTCCGGCTTCGCCTTCAAGGTGGCGGCGGTTCCGTTCCACATGTGGGTCCCCGACGTCTACGACGGCGCGCCCGCGCCGGTGACGGGCTTCATGGCGGCCGGGGTCAAGGCTGCGGCGTTCGCCACGCTGGTGCGCATTCTCGTGGTTGGATTCGGCGATCCGTCGGCGGCGCTGGGCGGTCACGGCTGGCGCGAGCTGATCATGGCGCTGGCGCTGTTGACCATGCTGGTGGGAAATCTGTTGGCGGTTCCGCAGCGCAGCGTGAAGCGCATGCTGGCGTACTCGTCCATAGCGCACGCGGGATATCTGCTGGTCGCGGTGGCGGCGATGGCTTCCACCACCTCGCGGGCAGATGCAACCTCCGGGTTGCTCTTCTACCTGGCGGCCTACGGCGCGACCATCATCGGCGCGTTCGGGGTGGTGGCCATCATCGAACGCAAGCTGCAGCAGAGCGGGCTCTCCGACGATTTGTCGTCCTGGGCCGGGCTCTCGGAGAAGCACCCGGCGCTGGCCGCGGCCATGTCGCTCTTCATGATCTCGCTCGCCGGCGTGCCGCCCACCGCGGGGTTCATGGCCAAGCTGACGGTGTTCCGGTCGGCCATCGAAGCGGGCATGGCGCCGCTGGCCATCTTCGGCGTGCTCACCAGCGTCGCGGGCCTCTACTACTACCTGCGCGTCGTCGTGTACGTGTACATGTACCCGCAGCCGAAAGGCGGCGAGGTGCAGGGCGGCAAGCTCTTCAGCGCCGGGCTCGCCATCGCCGGCTGCGCGCTCCTGGTGATCTGGATGGGCGTGCAGCCCGGAGCGTTCGGGGCCATTACCCAGGCCGCCGCGACGAGCTTCAGCAAGTAAGGCCTTACGGCGGGATGGCGCCGCAGCCTTCGAAGGTCTGCTCGAGCGTCTGCACCCAGGGAGAGCCCGTGGGGTTCGACTGCTCGACGGTGAGCGCGTTTCCGCGCGAGTCGAAGACGGTGCGGACGGTATAGTCCGCGCCCCTGGAATCCTTGATCTGCGCGACCTGCACGTTGGGCTGCGGATAGGTGAAGTCTTTCGAAACCAACGTCGGCTGGCCGACGCAACCGGCGTAAGTCTCGTCCTTGGAGTATTCGCGGATCAAGAGGCCCCCTGCGTACGTAAGCGTCGTCTCCCAGGAGCTGCCCGAGCATCCGCTGTCCGTGCTCCCCGAAGAGCTGAGCAGTTGGCCATCGTCCCGATAGGTGTCGGTCTCGCTCGAGAAGGAGTTCGTCGAGGTGGCGGTGCCTTGCGAGTCGAGGAGCCGTCCCTTCTCGTCGTAGGTGATGTTCCTGAAAAAGCCGGACGTCGTCTGAGAGTCTTGCTCCTGCATCGCGCCGCCGGGGAACCAGAGGTAGGTCACGTTGGCGAAGCCGTAGTCCAGCATCGCGGTGTGGCCGTCCGCGCCGTAGGTGACGGCGATCTTGTCGACGCCATTCTCCAGATCCGGATGGAGCACCGCACTGACGCGGCCCTGCTCGTCGTGCTCGTAGCCGATGCTGTTCGACGTGCAGGCCGTTCCCTGCTGGGAATCGACCCGGGAGATCTGCCCGTCGCTACCGAGGTGGCTGCGCCGAACGAACTCGCCCAGGGAGCCGGTGTTCCTGAACCAGAGGAGGTCACCGCACGAGTCGTAGATGTTCTCCGCGGACCCGAGCACACCGCCATCGTTGTCGTAGTCGACTTGCGCGAGGAGGTGGCCCTTCGCATCGAAGGTGCGCAAGGAGTGGCCAATGGATGCGTTCGGAGGGTAGGTCTCGTCGCAGGGCCCGGCGACGCCGCCGTCGAAGGCTGGCGCGACGGGAGCGTTCGGGACGGGGTTTGGCTGGCATGCCATCTTCTCGGCCTCGGACGGAACGCTGACGTCGAAGCCGTCGGGCGATGCATCGCAAGGCTGAATGGGGCCAGCGTCGGGAACGATGCTCACGGCCGCCGTCGATGCGTCCGGGACGTCGCCGGCGTCGGGCGAGCCGGCCGTAATGACCGGCGGGTCACCGGCGTCGCTGCTTGCCTGTGGCGGGCTGCCTGCGTCGATGGTCTGCGGAAGGCCTGCGTCATCCGGCACGGCGGCTGAATCTCTTGGTACTCCACGGCCGCACGCAGCCGCGAGCGACAAAGCGACAAACACGAGTCTGCGCATTGAAGAATCCCCCCGAGCCAAAGCTGGTGACGGGGCGCTTGCCCGGCAACTCTGTTCAATGGTCAAAAAATGGCCCAGGCCTTATCGGGCTTGGCGGCCGTGCCGAAGGGCATGGCGGAGGTGCGCCTTTGGACTCGATCTCCGGGATTGCGCAGGCCGGGCTGCAGGCAGCCGCGGCCCAATTGGACGTGTCCGCGCGGAAGATTGCGCGGGCAGCGGTGCCGCCTTCAGCGCCTTCTGCCCGGCCGGCGCCGCGGAACGACGCGGGTATCGAGTCGCGCATCGACGGCGCCATCGTCGGGCTCTCGTCCGGCACCGACCTGGTTCGCGAGACCATCAACCAGAGCGCCGCGGCGGTGGCCTACCGGGCCAACCTCGCCACGCTGCGCACGGCCGACGAGACGCAGCAGACGCTGGTCGACGTGGTTTCTTAAGCCAGATCGGCCCGGGCCCGCTTGGGCTGTGTGGTGATCTTCGACTGCTCCACGGCTTTGGCCAGCGTCTGGGCGTTGCTGGTGGGCTGCAGCTTGACCGTCACCGTCTGGCCCGGTTTGAAGCCTTCGTCGACCATGATGAAGAAGCGGTCCCAGCGCAGGCCGATGTAGCCGTCGAACGGCTCTCCGTCGATGCTGCCTTTCACCAGCCAGCCGTGCCGGCGGCCCGCGAGCTTCACCGGCTTTTGTTTCCACAGCTCTTCCGGATCGAATGGCACCAGGACGGCCAGCACGCCTTTATGGCCTTGGATGACTTCGGCTTTGAAGGTCTTGATCGGCATCAGGTGTAGAGCGTGCCGTCTTCGACGAAGCAAAGATCGTTGCCCCAGCGGTCGGTGACGTAGAACGAGCGCTCGCCCCAGGGCCGCTTGATCGACTCGCCGGCGGGCGCGCCGTGCACTTTGTACGGTGCCAGCGCCTGCAATGCTTTGGCGCGGCCGTGGACCGCGTCCAGGTCCTTGACCGCGAGGTAGAGCGACTTGGGGCCGGGCGTGGGCGCGAGGCCGCCTGCGCTGACGTCAATCACCGCCAGGATGACGCCGCCGCAGTCGAAGTAGTGACGCGCTCCGGGGTGGCGCTTTCCTTTTTCGCCGAGGAGCTGGGCGTAGAACACCGCCGCTTCGTCCAGGTTCGAGACCTCGAGCGTGACGCGGAAGATCTTTGGCGTGTCCGGCATCGTCTAGCTCCCTGTTTTTAAGGGCTTCGGTGGTGCGCGGGCCAGCGGACGCCCAGGTGAGGTCCGGTCCCGCGGGTTCGAGGTAGCGGAGCCAGGCGCCGAACACTTCGCGCAAAAGCTCCGGGTTCAAGCGATAGAAGCTGCCGCGGCCCTCGCGGCGCAC
>DATBAA010000750.1:0-9121 GCA_036271755.1 Myxococcales bacterium
CCGCGGTTCGCGGGGTCGACTTGACGAGGCCGCCGTTCGCGCAGTTCGAAGCCGAGCTCTCCTCGAAGGTGAACTACCAGGAGGCCCAGCAGGTGGGCCGCGAGATGCGCGAAGAGGGCGCGCAGTGCTGCCTCTTCGTCTCGGCGCGCGCGGTCCAGCGCGGGGTCAACGTCGCCGTCTTCGACAACGTCTTTTCGCCCACCCGGCCCTCCGGCGAAGAGCGCTGGGCCTGCACGACCAGCCGCGCCCGGGTGGAGTTCAAGGCCTCCACCCTGCTGGGCGAAGCAGCGTCGTTCTCGTTCGAGCGCGCGCAGTTCGAGGTCGAGGGCCGGCTGCCCGCGCCGGCGTTCTAGACAGCTAGCGAATGCCGGTGGCGGTCAGGACCAACGCCAGCGCCACCATGAAGAAAGGCAGGCCGGCGAGCACGAAGTTGCCGGCCGCCCTCATCTTGCTGAAGCGCTGCGCCTCCGAGACGGAGATGATCAGCCGCAAGATGGACATGATGGCGGTGACCGCGAAAGCCCAGCCGGTGATGCTCTCCGCCACGCCAGCGAGCCCGCCCGCCTTCCCCGGATTGGAGGCGCCCCGCAAGAGCGCGATGGCCTCCGCGGTGACCAGCGGCGCGGTCAACGCGACGGGCATCACCGACCACCCGATGGCTACCAGCAACGAAGCGCGCGTCGCCTGACCTCCGAGCCAGCGCCCGGTCCAGCCCAGGAGCGCCGCGTTGAGCGCCGAGGCGACCAGGGTGGCGATGGGCCAGAGCAAGAGCGCGGTGTACCAGGCCGAGATGGGAACGCCGGCCGTCCGCGCCTGCATCTCCTCGTCGGTGAAGGCGACGATCACCTGGCTCGCCATGTGCGCGAGCCCGGAGCCGGCGAGCGCGGGGAGGATCCAGCGCTTGTCGCCAGACTCGAGATAGGCGCGGAAGCGTTCCCGGGGAGTCGCCAAGCGAAGTTCAGATCCCCAGCTGCGCGCGCGCCGCGGCGATGGTGTTGGAGAGCAGGTAGGCAATGGTCATGGGCCCGACTCCGCCCGGCACCGGCGTGATGGCCCGCGCGCGCTCGGCGGCCCTGGCGAACTCGACGTCGCCGCACAGCTTGCCCGCGGCGTTGCGGTTCATGCCCACGTCGATGACGGTCGCGCCCGGCTTGATCCAGTCACCCTTGATCATCTCGGCCTTGCCCACCGCGGCCACCACCACGTCGGCGCGAGCCACCTCGTCCGCCAGGTTGGCGGTCCGCGAATGAGCCAGCGTCACCGTCGCGTGCCGCTCGAGCAGCAGCATCGAGACGGGCTTGCCCACGATGTTGCTCCGCCCGACCACGAGCGCGCGCACTCCCGCAAGCTCTGTCTGCGCTTCATCGAGCAAGCGGAGGATTCCGAGCGGCGTGCAAGGCCGCAGCCCCTTGCGGCCGGTGAAGAGCGCGCCGGCCGAGTGCGGCCCGAAGCCATCCACATCCTTCTGCGGGGCCAGCACGTCGAGCACGTGCTCGGCGTCGATCTGCTTGGGCAGCGGCAATTGGACGAGCACGCCGTGCACGTTGGGATCGACGTTCAGCTTGCGCACCAGCGCGAGCAGGTCCGCCTCGGAGGTGCTCTCGGGCAAAATGTGCTCGAACCCGGCCATGCCCGTCTCCTGGCAGGCCTTCACCTTGCCGCGCACGTACACTTCGCTGGCCGGATCGTTGCCGACGCGGATGAGCGCCAGGCCGGGCTTCACGTTGGCCTTCGCTTCGATGTCGAGGACGGCCTTCGCCACTTCGGCGCGGACCTTTGCTGCGATGGCTTTTCCGTCGATGTTCATTCGGGCTTGTGGCAGCAGGCTTCGACGTTGTGGCCGTCGGGGCCGATGACGAAGGCGCCGTAGAAGCTCGGGTGATACTGCTCGCGAGGCCCCGGGGCGCCGTTGTCCTTGGCGCCGGCCTTCAGCGCGGCGGCATGAAAGGCATCGACCGCGGCGTGGTTGTTGGCGCGGAAGGCGAAGTGCGCCGGCTCCTGCTTGCCCTGCGCGATCCAGAAGTCTGGCTTGCCGCCTTCGCCCAGGCCGCAGAAGCCTTCCCACTCCATCAGCAGCTCGTACCCGAGCGGCTTCAGCGCCGCGACGAAGAAGGCCTTGCTCTTCTCGTAATCGGCGACCCGCAACGTCAGGTGATCGATCATGCGCGGGGCTTCTAGCACCGTGCTATTGAGCGCGCCATGCCTCCGTCACCCCCAGCTGGCGTTCCCGCTCGCAAGGTCTTCATCACCGGCGCTTCCAGCGGCCTCGGACGCGGTCTCGCGCTGCACTACGCCTTGAACGGAGCGGTCGTCCATGCGGCCGCGCGGCGCCAGGACGAGCTGGAGAATCTCGCCGCCGAAGCGCCCAAAGGCAGCATCGTCCCGGTGCGCCTCGACGTGCAGGATCACGAAGCGCTGGTGGCGGCCATCGAAGCCGCCGGCGACCTCGATCTGATCATCGCCAACGCCGGCATCGGCCAGCCCACCTCGGCCCGGAAGATGGACTGGAAAGTGGTGCGCAACATCATGGACGTGAACGTCACCTCGGCCTGCGTCACCATCGCCGCCGCGCTGCCGCGCATGGTCGCGCGCAACAGCGGCCACGTGGTGGCGGTCTCGTCGCTGGCGGCCTTTCGCGGCATGCCCGGCAGCGCCTCGTACTGCGCCAGCAAGGCCGCGCTGCACACCTGGATGGAGAGCGTCCGCGTCGACCTGGCCAGGACCAAGGTGCGCGCCACCACCATCTATCCGGGCTTCGTGAAGACCGAGATGACGGCGAAGAACAAGGTCAAGATGCCGTTCCTGATGGAGCTGAGCGACGCGGTGAAGGTGATGGCCAGGGGTCTGGACCGCGGCGACAAGGTCATCGCCTATCCGCTGCCCATGGTGGCCATGGTCAAGGCCTTGGGCGCGGTGCCGCGCGGGCTCTACGAGACCATGGCAGGCAGGGCGCGGCTGTTCTGAGCGTAGGCTAGTTGGGAGTGAAGCCAGCGTCGGCGGTCAGCACACAGCTCTGCTGCGCGGTGTCGGTGGTGAAGCCCAGGAAACCCGCGCCGGCCGACGGGTAGTACTTCGCGACGATGACGCCGTTGGGCGAGCAGGTGACGTCGTTGTTGGCGGCGTTGTGCGGGATGTTGCAACTGCCCACCTCGCCGGCCGGGCAGGCGCCGGCGTCCGGATTGCCGCCGCGGACGGCGCAGGCAGCCGAGGCGGTGTTGAAGTCGTTGGAGGAGAGCCCGGTGAACTGCACGCATTCGGCTCCCACGGCGCCGTAGTCGCAAGTCACCGCGAGCGATTTCGTGTCGCAGAGCGCGTTGCCGCCGCAGGCGAACGCCAGCATCCAGATCACAGCCAGGGCCGCTACCGCCTTCGTCATATCGCGGGTTCTGCCATGAAAGCGGGGCTGACGTCAGGTGAAGAAACCCACATTGTTCCCTCTTAAGCTCGGTGGATTTACGGGCCGAGAAGTTGTGTCAGGCGTCCTGGCGCTGTTTTCTTGGCCAAACGTAGCCTGAGCTCGAAGGCGCGCGGAGCCTTGCGCCGCGCGCGATTGTGGGGACACGAAATGCGGGGTTCGATTCTTCTTGCAGCGCTGCTCTCGTCGGCGTCTGCCCTGGCGCAGCAAGCGGACCCGGGCATCACCCGCGTCGAGGCGCAGCGGGTGAAGGACGACGCCGCCGCCGCTCAAGAGGAGCTCGACCGCGGCAGCAAGGGCCACGAGCCCGGCATGCCGCCCGAAGGCAGCCGCGACCCCCGCGACGCCGCCAGCGAGCGCGCCTTTCAAGACAAGAGCTGCCCCGACGGCATGGTGCCGCTGCTGGAGGACGGCAAGCGCGTCGCCGGCGAGGACGGCCTGCCCGCGTGCCGGTTCAAGCGCCAGTTCATCAAGGGCGAGCTCACCAATCTGGGCTCCGACAAGCTGGTGGTGAAGGACAGCCGCTTCGGCATCGGCTTCGGCTACGCGCACCTCGACAACGCCAGCTACCTCTCGATCAACCCGGAGGTGGACTTCCACTTCGGCAAGGACTGGGCGCTGGGCCTGGGCGTGCCGCTCAACATCCGCGCCTACGCCGACGGCTTCTACGACACCGGCAAGATCAAGCTGCGCACGCAGGACTACAACAACCCGTCCGACTACGCGCGCATCCTGCGGTTTCTCACCTACGGCCGCAAAGAGGATCAGGTCTATTTCAACGTCACCCAGCTCTTCGCGGCCAGCATCGGCCACGGCGCCATCGTCCGCCGGTACTTCGGCAACGTCGACACCAACATCACCCGCGTCGGCGCCGAGCTGGATGCCTACGGCAAGTACGGCGGCATCGAAAGCTACGTGGGCGACGTGGTGCAGCCGCAGCACTTCCTGGCCGGCCTCGCGTTCATCAAGCCGCTGGGCTTCATCGACGGCCCGCTGCGCGAGACGCTGGGTTGGACCTCCATCGGCGTCTCGACCGGCGTCGACTTCGCGGCTCCGTACACGCTCGACCGCGGCCCCAACGGCTTTCCGCTGGTGGGCGACAGCGACGTCTGCCCGACGCAGCCCACCGCGGCCACCTGCCAGAACGGCGAGCCCATCGCGCAGGACACGCGGCGCGCGCAGGTGGTCGGCATCGATCTGGAGACCAAGATCGTCAAGACCGAAGGCGCGGACATCAAGCCCTATATCGATTACTCACGGTTGCTCGATATCGACAATCCATTGCCTGGAGAGCGCGGGAAGGGCGGCGGCGGCTTCACGCTGGGCATGCTCGGCCGCTTCAACGCCGGCGACGTCAAGGTGCACGCCTTTCGCGTGGTGGTGGAGGGCCGTTACTACGACGGCAACTATCTGCCCGGCTATTTCGATACCTTTTACGAGGTGCAGAAGTATCAGTACATCACCGGCAAGGCCGACAGCGCTTACGAGCCGAAGCTGCGCACCATCTTGAACCGCGATCCGGCCCACAAGCGCGCGGGCTTCTACGTGGAGGCGGCCTATCAATACAACAACGGCCTCGCCTTCATGGCTTCTTACGAAGACTCCTTCCACGTCTCCGGGCCCGATTCAATCTGCAACCCTTGCGTCAGCGCCGAATCGTCCATTGTCGGCTCGCGCAACCTCACCTTGCACCTCGAATATCCGGCCTATTCGTGGCTGCAGTTCTTTGGCTCGTTCTACCGGCGGTCGTTCGACTCCGGCGCCTTCATCGACACCAGCCGGCCGCTGGGCGACAACACGCTCATCTATTCGGCCGTGCGCATCCACGCGCTCTGGATCCTCTTCTTGAACGCGCGGCTCTTCCGCAGCTGGCAGGCGGACCCGGTGCTGGGCGAGATGAAGAACCTCTGGGGCGGCTCGCTCGACCTCGAGTTCGGCTACGAGTTCAACCGCTCCAAGGGGTAGAGCTTTTCCAGGGCGGTTTTCAGGCTCTGCGGGCCGGGGACCAGCGCGCGCAGCTTCTCGTCGAAGCCCGTGGAGCGCGGGCGGGCTTCGTCGAGCAGCAAGCTCAAGCTCAATGGCTCATTGCGCAGCTGCGATTCAATCAGCGCATAGATGGCCGCGCTGGCCTTCACGGCCGCGGGGCCCAGGCCGGCAGCCTCCGCCAACGGCCCCAGGCGCGCGGGCGCGAGGTCGAGCGTCGTCAGCAGCTCGGTGACTTTGACGGCTTCGTCGAGATAGCCCTGCGCGAGCAGGACGTCTGCCCGCGAGCCCAGCGCGCGCGGCCGGCGCTTGCCGGGCTCGTGCAGCATCGGGCGCACCTTGAGCAGCGCCTGCACCGCGCTCTCCAGCGGCTCGTCGAGCAGCGTCGTGCTCTGCGCCTGCGGCAACCGCAGCGCCGCGGCGACCTTGCGGGCGCGCGTCTGCAGCTTGTAGGCCTCGCCCATGCCGGCCTGGAAGATCTCGCGGACCGGCACTTCGACCAGAAGATGCGCGGCCTCGCGGGGATCTCCCGCCGAGAGCACTTCGAGACCCAGCGAGAGCGTCGCCCGCGCGTCGGCAAGCTGCTCGCGCACGTCGGTGGCTTCGTTCAAGTCGACGCGGTTGGCCACCAGCGCGGCGTTGGAGGCATAGACCAGCGCCTCTTCGGCGGTCTCCAGCTCGGCGCCGTTCAAGAGGTCCAGGGCCTCGTCGAGCAGCGGCTTTCCCGGAACCGTCAGTGCGGTCGTCGCCGTCGCGGGCGCATCGGGACGCACCGCGGGCCGGGCGTAGAACGAGAGCGCCTCCTCGAAGCCGGGCACGCCCAGGTCGCGCAGCCGTCCTTCGCGCCAGCGCCGGGCGGTCTCCTCCAGCTCGGTGGGCACCTCCCAGCGGATGGTCTCCAGCAGCCGTCCCGCGGCGAAGGGCTCCTGCGCGTAGAGATCCTCGATCACTTCCTTCAAGGCCACGAAGTCGCGCTCGGTCTTGAACTCGAGCAGGAAGCGGCGGTCGGAGGTGTAGTAGGCGAGGTTTGGGTTCTCGGGGTCGGGCTGGTTGTCCTCCGACAGCTCGTGCACCGTCAGCTCGCGCCGCAGCACCAGCGCCAGAAGCTCGATGTCGAGGCCGCGGATCTGCCCGCGAATGCGCCCCAGGTGCCGCCCGCCGGCGCCTTCGCGGGCGATGCGCAGCCAGCGGATGACCTCGCCCTCGCGCGGGCCTTCGTCCGAGCGCGGCCAGGCGGAGAGGTCGATGAAATGGCGGAACTGCTCCGCCGAGGCGAGCGCCACCACCTCGGCAGAGTCCTCGGGACCCACTTCCAGGAGCGTCAGGTAGAGCTCTTGCGGCGGCAGCGCGCGCACCAGCGCCAGCGGATCCGCAGACTCGAGCAGCAGGTCGATCTTCTTGCGTCCGCGCGCCTCCGCGAGCTCGCGGCGCACCGAACGAAGGTCTTGAATGGCAATGCTCATGAACGGCCTCCGAAAGGGCCGCGCAGTCTAACGCCCCCGGCAGAGCAATGCCTGGAGAACGGCCTTACGCCGCCTTGGTGACCTTGCCGGCCTTGAGGCAGCGCGTGCAGACGCGCAGGTGCTTGTGCGTGCCGTCGACGACGGCGCGGACGCGCTGCAGGTTGGGCAGGGTGCGCTTCTTCGTCTTGTTGTTGGCATGGCTCACCTGGTTGCCGACCAGGGGACCCTTGCCGCAGAGCTCACACTTGAACGCCATGACGGTACGCCTCTCAAAAATGGAATCGCGCATATTGCCTAAATGACGTGCTTCGTCAAGTGGCGCTGATGGTCTTGCGACCGGAGAGGGCAAGCGCCTTGTCGGCCGCCGCCCGCGCCGCCAGGAACTGCCCCTCGAGGCCAAAGCCCGGATAGGTCGATGACGAGGCGAACATGACCCGGTCGTGGGCCTCGGTGTCGGGGCGCAGGCCGATGGCTTCGGCGTCCTCGTGCGGCTTCAAGATGGGGTGCCCGGGGACGGGCGTGACGTCGGCAAACTGGTGCAGCACGTGGCGCTCGAAGAAGGGCAGCACCGGCTCGAGCGCGGCGCGCACCGACTGCAGCAGCGCCGGCCCGTCGGCGTACCCCACATCAGTGACCCGGGCCACGGTGAGCACGCGCTCGTTGGGAGCCTCGCCGCCGCGAGCCTTCCGCGCCGGCAGCGCCGAGATGGCCAGCGGGCCGTGCTGGTTGCCCATCAGCAGCGCGGCCTCTTCCAAGGCCAGCGGCAGCCCTTCGGCGCGGAGGACGAAGTGCGCCAGCGAGACCTTGCGCGCCATCTCCAGCTTCGACTCCTCGGCCAGCTTCTCCTCGGTGCGGCCGCCGCCTTCCATCAGCCGCGCCACCTCTTCGCCGCTGCAGGCGAGCACGAGGCAGGTGGTGCGCACCTCTGCCCCGGAGAGCGTGAAGACCGCGCCTTTGCGTTCGCAGCGGACTTTGGCGGCGGGCTCCGTGCTCACCTCGCCGCCGGCGGACGTCAGCTTCTCGCGCAGCATCTCGGCCAGCTGCGCCGTTCCGCCCCAGAGCCGCAGCGGCGAGCGGAGCAGGGCAGATGCCTCTCGCGCGGTGGCCTCGGGCGCGGAGTCTCCCACCAGCGTGGCGGTGAAGGGCGCCAGCGCGCGCAGGCAATCGCCGATGAGTCCTTCGGGCAGCGGGGGCGCGACCGGGTGGATCTTCCGCACGCGCCGCTTCTCGAAGTAGCCGCGGGGAGGCCAGGGCGGCGGCTCGGTCAGGAACGAGTCCCACGGCTTGCCCAGCTCTTCCAGCTGGTCGAAGGCGCTCTCCGCCTCGGCGGCCTGCACGCCCGCGAGCTCGCGCCACAGCTCGGCCTTGCGCCGCATGCGCTCCGACGGCAGCGACAGCCGCAGCTTCTCGCCCAGAATCTGGAAGCCGCCCTGCGTGGTGGCGGCGGCCTGGCGCAGCAGATCCGCGGCCAGTCCGACCTCGTCCAGCGCCGCCGCCGCGGCGGACATCTGCCGGAGCGGGACGATCATGGGGTGCGCCGCGGGCAACAGCCAGCCGTCGCTCTCGCGCGCGCCCGCGACCTTGGCCATGGGCACGAGCAGCGTGCGCAGGCCGCGCTTGGCGCTGAGCGCGGCCGCTACCGCGCCGCCCACGTCGGGACCGAGGATGACGACGTCGTAGACGCGGGAAGAGCTCATGCCCCAGGCTCCAGGCTCCTGACTGAAGGCTCCAGGAAAAGTCTCGCTAGAGCTGGTGTCGGCATCAGGGCGAGTCCGGAGAGACGAGGGAGCGCGAGCTGTCGTTGCCAGCGTCTACGACGACGCGGCGGCCGTCTAGTTTTACGCGGCCTTCGGCGAAGAGGGCGATGGCGCGCGGGTAGATGCGATGCTCCTGCACCAGCACGCGCGCCGCCAGGGTCTCTTCCGTATCGTCGTCGAGGACGGGCACCACGGCTTGCATGACGATGGGGCCGGAGTCGGTGCCTTCGTCGACCAGGTGCACGGTGCAGCCTGCGACGCGGACCCCGGCGATTACTGCCTTTTGGACCGCGTGCAGCCCGGGAAACGCCGGCAGCAAGGCTGGGTGAATATTGAGTATCTTATTCTCAAAGGCTCGCAGCAAGACCGGCGTCACCAGCCGCATGAAGCCGGCCAGGCACACCAGGTCCACGCCGTGCTGGCGCAGCTCGGCCACCACCAGCTCGTCGTAGGCCTCGCGCGATGGCGCGCTCTTGTGCGGCAGCACCCGGCAGGGCACTCCG
>DATBAA010000751.1:0-7590 GCA_036271755.1 Myxococcales bacterium
GTGCGCCGGCTCTTCTCCTTGCAGCCGCCCGCGCTGGCCTCGCCCGCGCCGGAGACGAGCCGCGCGCTGGACTTTCCCCCGCCCTTCGGCTTCTCCGACGCCTGGGTTCATCGCCTGGGCCGCTGCGCCCGCGAGGCCTGCAGTGAGCTCTCGGCGCTGCGCGCGAACGCTCCCTTCGGACAGTTCGAGGGAGAGACCTGCGCGCCCATTCCCGACGCCGATGCGCCTATGACGGTCGCCATAGAACGCCCGGAGTCGCCGACGAGCCTGACGCTGAGCTGCGAAACCCAGACGCGCGTCTCGCTGCTGCGCCGGGCCGACGCGGGGTCGCTGGTGACCATCGCCAGCCCGCAGCCGTTCCAGTTCGGCAGCCAGCGCGTCAGCCGGCAAGGCCGCAATCCGCAGCTGGGCCGCATCTACGAGCGCGTCACCGATCTGAACGATCCGGCGGAGGTCGCGCGCGACGGCGGCATCCTGCTGACGCCCACCGTCGAGGGCCAGGTGTTCTACTTCGTCAGCCTGCGCAGGCGCGACTAGTGCGCGCGGCGTTCCTGCTCTTGCTCTTCGCGCTCGGGCTCGGAGCGGCGGGAGCCGCCATCGCTCGCAGCCGCGGGCCGGTGCGCATCCAGGGCTTCTCCATCTCCGAGGCGCTGCAGATGCTGCGGATCAACCGCGGCGCCGTCTCGGACAAGACGGCCCTGCTCTCGGTGCGCGGCGACAAGGCGCTCTTCGAGGTGCGCGATCCGGCCGGTCCGACGGTCTTGCAGTGCCCGCTGCACGGAGACCTGCCCGCGCTCTTCGCCGGTTGGGCGGCCACGGGCAGCGCGGCTGGCTGCGCGGCTGAGGCGGCCGACGACGGCGGCGACGTGCGCATCTACGATCTGGGCGGCCAGCTCTCGCCCCCGCTCCCCGGCGAGGCGGCGACGCTGAGCGAAGAGCAGCTGCACGAAGCGCTCTACCTGCCGGCGCTGCAGCTGCGGCAAGGTTCGACGCTGTCGGTGCTCAGGCCTGGAAAGCTCGCGGCCTGCGCTCCCGGGCAGGCCAACTGCGCGCTGGGTCTGTCTGCCGGAACGCTCTTCTACTGCGGCGAGCTGCGCACCTGCGCGGAGGGCGCCTGCTTCCAAAACCACGCCTCTGACATCCAGCCCGACGAGGTCGCCGCATCGCTCGCTTTCGCGCAGGCGAACGAAGCGACGCCGGCCATCAGCGAATCAGTGACCGCCACCACCGCCGCGCGCTTCATCGAATCTCCGCCGTGGGGAAACATAGGGCCGGGCGCCGCCGAGATGGCGCACGACCTGCGCGCGTTCTTCGATCAGCACCCGCGCGGGCTTTGCTTCGACGTTCGCGGCCTCGACGTCGAGCGGCCACGAGAGGCGCTCCTGGCCGCGCGGGCGCTCGCTTTTCCCGTCTTTGCTCCGTTCGATCCACGGGCTCCCGAGCGCGCGACGCCGCTGCTCCGCGACTTGCAGCGCGCGGCGTTGGACGACGATGCGCTCGCCCGCCTCTTCCCGCATTGCGATCTTCCCGACGAGCAGGCCTGCCGCGAACGGCGCGACCGCCTCGGGCTTCAGCTGCGCGCGACGCTGGGAAAGCTGCAGGCGCCGCTCCCGGGCATCGAACGCGAAGAGCTGCCGTACCACGTCGGCTCTTCCGGGCCCTTTCAATTGACCGCGTTCGATTCATTGCGCGCCCGGCTCGAAAGCAAGCTGGAGGTGGCCAAATCCAAGACCGGGCGCGGCAAGCTCACCGTCAGCTACCAGCCGCTCTGGCCCGCGTCGTTGGCCGAGCGCAAAGCGCGCTGCACCAGCGGGGTCTGCATCTTCCGCTCGCTGTGGGGCGCCGCCGGCAAGCCCGATGAAGGTTTCGATTCCATGGTCGCGCTCTTTGCGCAAAAGAACGCGCCTTGCGCGCGGCGGCTCTTCAATGCCCTGGCCGGCTCCAATGCGCTGCCGGCATTGCAGCAGGCGGTCCGCGTGCCGCTGGGAGAGCCCAACCAGTGCGCGCGTCCCACCGCGCTCCTGCCCCAAGGCAATTGCGCGACGCCCGCCGCTCCCTATGGCCCGGCGCCGGACTCGTGCGGTGCCGTGAAGCTCGCCTACGCCGAGCCGTGGGGACACGCGGCCAGGGAGATCGCCGCGGCCGCCGCAAGGGAGCGCGTTGCGGTCCAGGTCGTCGAGGGCGACGGCGACGTCCTGCTCGGCGCCGCCAGCAACTATGCCAAAGCGGACTTCCCCAGCCTGGCGAGGCTCGCCGGATCCGCGGTCAGCTCGCGCGGAAAGACGCTCCTCGAAAGCTTCGACGCAGGCGGGCACCCTTCCGCGCTGCCGCTGCTCGAGGCCGACGTCGCCCGCGAAGGACCGGCCCCCATCTTTGTCCTCGCCTTCGTCGCGCCGCGGTCGGTGGCCATTCCGGACGAGCAGGCGGAGGCCGCCCGCAGCCGCTCCTATCTGCCGCGGCTCCTCGCGGCCTGGAGCGCGCGATGAGCCAGGCCATGGAGAGCAGCGCCGGAACACTGGACATCGGCTACCAGCGTGCTTCAACGTGGCCCGGAATGAAGACGCGGCGGCCCTGGCTGTTTGCCATGCTCGGCGGAGCGGGCCTCACGCTGCTCGGCGCGGGAGGCTTCGCGCTCTTCGCGCCGCCGGCCCTGCTCGATCGCGCGGCTTCACTGGGCGACGCGCGCTTGTACGAACTGCTCGCCGCGGCCTTCGCCGCCGGCTGCGGCCTGTCGCGCCTGCTCCTCTACCGCCGCCGTCTGCCCGAGGAGCGCGTCGACGACGCCGTCTCGCGCACCCAGCGGCACCTGCGATGACGCTGCTAGAGGTCCAGCAGGCCGCCGGCGCCGCGCTGAAGAGCTTGAAGCGCCGCGGTCTCGAACAGCCGGGCGATGCCGAGCCTTTGAAGCCCGCCCTCGCCATCCAGGCGCTGGTCGCGGCCATGCAAGCGCGGTTCGCCCTGACGTCCGATGACGCCCGCGAGCTCTTCTCGCCCGCGCTGGCCGACTGGCGCGACGCGGTGGGCAGCGCCGACCCGCTGCTGGTGCCCGCCGAGCTGACTCCGCTGCCGCTCCCCTCCTGGTGCGTCTGGCTGATCGAGTTGGGACTGCTGATCCCGCGCGGAGAGCCCGTCCTCGAGGGACAGCGCGTGGTGCTGCGCGCCCACCTGAGCATCGCCCGCGAGCGCGTCGAATGGTTTCCCGTCGTCTTCGCCGGCCGCGCCTCGACGACGACCGCCGGGGTCTCGGTGCACCTCGCGGTCTCGCCGCCCTACTCCAGCGCCGGCTTTCGCGGCCCCATCCAGGTGCGCGCGGCGGTGCACGGTCCGCGCAAGGGCATTCCACTCTGGGTGGGCGCGCCGGCTGCTCCGGGCAGCGAGTCCAACGGTCAGCGCGCCATCTCGGTAGCCACCTGGACGGCCGGCCGCGAGCTGCCGCGCTGGCTGGTGGTGCGCGCCTTGGAGGGCCGCGAGCCGCAGGCACTTTGGGACCTGCACGCGCTGTGGCGGGCGCGCCTGGGCCAGTCTCCCGAGGCCGAACGCGCGGAGGCGCCCTCGCAAGCAGAGGGCAAGCTGCGGCTGGCCATCGATCTCGGCAGCACCGCGACCGTCGTGGTCGAAGAGGACAGCGCGCTGTCCGGCTCGCTGGGCGGCAAGCTGCTCTCGGCAGGCGCGGCGCCGTCGGGCTTTCTGCGGCTGGCGGGCGATGCGGCGACCGCGCACCTCTACGGCTGCGGAGAAGAGCTGCAGGCCGCCGAAGGCCACTTGCCGACCGCGCTCTGCGCCGCCAGCCCGGAAGCGCTCTTGGAGCCTTCTCAACTCTGGCTTCCCCAAGCTGGCCCTGGGGCAGTCTTGCGCGTCGATCGCTTCAAGTCTCCCGAGCTGCTCTTGCTCTCCGATTGGCCGCCGGAGGTGCCGCTGCCCGACCTGGCCGCGACGAGCCGCAAGTTACTCGAAACCTATGGCGCCTTCTTGGGCCGCGCGCTGGCCATCGCCCATGCCGCGCCCCTGGTCGCCACCGAAGGAGGCCGCTTCCGCCTGCGCTGGCCGCGGTTGTCGGCCGTCGAAGCCGTTCTCACTTATCCGCAATGCGCTTTCGATCCGGCCACCAACGAGCCGTTCAGCCAGGTCTTCGAAGGGGTCGGCCGCGCGCTCTGCGAGGGTTTGAAAGCGGCCTGGCCATCCGCCGGTTTGCTCCTGGTCCCCGACCCCGCCGCCGCCAAGGCAGCGCGCGAGCCGCCGGTCGACCCGCGCCATCCCATCGAAGTGGTCGTCGACTTCGGCGGACTCACTTTGCAAGTCACCGTTCGACTGCCTTCGGCTCCCGGCCGCCCCGCTCCCTTCGTCTCCGCGACCTCGACGAGCTATCTCCTGGGCGGCGAGCGGCTCATCGACGCAGCGGCCTTTGCCAGCGCGGACGTGGCCAATGCCAGCTCTTTGCGCGAAACCTATCGGGCCGCAGCGCGAAAATTGCGCGCCGTCATCGGCAATCGCGGAAGGCTCGGCCAGGGCGCCTCCGCGGTCGGCGAAGCAGTGCTGTCCACCGCGCTGGCCCTGGTCCGCCGCCAGCTGGAAGGGACGCTGCGGCGCGCCGCTCCAGACGGTCTGCGCGGCGCGGGCGTGCGGCTCTACTTGCTGGGCGAGAGCTGGAAGCTCATCGCCCTGGACGCTCCCGACGAGCAGCGCGAGCAAGAGATGCTCTCCCGCCTGGCTTCTCGCCTCGAGCGCGAGCCGCTCTTGCCCGAGGTTCCCGTCCGCCTGGAGCGGATGAGCAAGCGCCGCCTCTGCGAAGGCGCGCTGCGCGTGCGCCCCGGTCCCGAAGCCGTCGAAGAGCCGGTCGAGTTGCAAGGCGTGGACGCGGCCGAGGCCGGCACGGTCCGCCAGCGCTGGTTCGGCATCGCCCAACAGGCGGGGCTCGACGGCAACATCGCTCCCTACGCCAGCGACCCCTGGTGGCGCGGCTTCGCCGGCGGCGCCGATTCGCTGCTGCGGGTCGAGCAGTGGTTCCGCGCCCAAGGCTCGCCGTTCCGCTCCAAGCTGGCCGGCGGCAAGCTGGCCTTCGACGCTCGGCGGCCATTGCTCAAGCAGTGGCTCGACATCTCCGGTCCCTCGCTCGTCGCGCTCCAAATCCGCCAGGCTTTGTCCGAACCACTGCGATAGCTCGCCGGATTCATCTGGATTGCAGATGGGTCGGCGGTCCTCTAGCGTTCGGGCATGGGACTGCGCGAGCAGGAAGTGCTTTCGCGCGACCTGCTCGAAGGAGCTTTCAGCAAGCTCACCGAGTCCGACCGGCGCGCGCTCCTCCGCGGCACCCGCGCGCTGCTCAATGCCGCAAAGGAGACTTGAATGAAGTGCGAGAGCTGCTCCATGCCCATCGAAAGCGGCCCTTACTGCCAATATTGCGTCGATTCAAACGGCCAATTGCAGCCGTTCGAGGAACGCTTTGGCAAGATGGTCGATTGGCAATTGAAACGAAACCCGACCGCCGGCCGCCCCCAGGCCGAGAAGGACACCTTGGCCTTCATGTCCAAGATGCCCGCCTGGAAAGATCACCCCGGGTTGCGCCGCCGCCTCGCTTCAAATTGAAGGAGTGCAAAACCTTAGAGCAAACCGAAGAGGGCTAGTAAGTTTGGTTCATTCATCAATGGCGCTGGAGCACCGGCCGGAACAGCTTCACCGAAGCGGTTCGACCAATACACCGGCATCCCCACCGCGCCCGCTCCAGGGACGTCATGCGCGGACCCAGCCACGAAGAGCACCTCCGCCGGACTTGGATTGCCCAACGCGGCGAGGCCCGCCCGATAAGCCTCTGGCCGCGTCTTGTAGATGCCGGCCTTCTCCGCGCTGACGATGTGATCGAAACTATGCCCGGTCGTCCTCGCCGCGGCCTCGGCCAACCGCTGCGAGCAGTTGGTCACCACGATCGTCGGCCACCCGCGCAGCATCGCCAGCACCTCGACCGTCTCCGGCCACGGCCGCAGCTCGCCCGCCTCCCACCGCTCCAGCAGCCGCTTCGCGGCCGAGCCGGGCAGTCCAACCTCCGCGGTGGCCTCGGCGACGATCTCCTCATACGGCCGATACACACGGGCCGTCGTCACCCGGCGCAGCGACGCCCGCCTCCACGCGCGGCCCAGCGCCTCCTCCCCCGCCACGTCGATCCAGAGCGACCATGAGTCCATCAGGGCAGTCAGGAGATCGAACGCAACCGCGCGAAAGCGAGAAGCTGGCATCGCCGCAAGATATCAGATGAGTTGGCGGACCCCGGCGCCGCTCACCGCCACGGCGTTGACTCCCGCCGGCACCTCTCCGCGCAGCACGTTCACGATCGCGGACGCCACTCCGCCGGCATCGAGCGGCGCTCCGAACCTCTTCATGAAGGCCTCCGCAGAGATACCGTTCGCCGCGCCGTAGACTGAAGATGCGCGCGCGCCAATGGCCGTGCCCTCGATCAGCTGATCGGGCAGCACCGCGACCGTGCGAATGCCGAGCTTTCGCGCGTCGGAGACCTTCTGCGCATACCCGGCAAGGAGCCACTGCATGCGCTTGGCCCCCGCATATCCACCGGAGAGCGGCGAGCCGTTGATGGCCGCGCCGCTCGAGACGATGACGACGGTGGACCCCGGCGCGAGCGGCAGCCGCAACGCCTGCTGCAAGAAATGAAACGAAGCCTTGAGATCTCCATTCCACGCTTGCGAGAACGAATCCCAATCCAGCTCGTCGATGCGGCCCATCGACGGCAAGACTCCCGCCGCCAGGACCACCAGGTCGGGCTTCTCTTGCAACAGCCGGCTCGCAAGCGCCGGTTCGGTGGCGTCGCCTTGAACGACGGCCACTCCCAGCGCCTCGAGCGCGTGCAGCCTCTCCGCACCCCGGGCCACCGCGGTGACGCGCGCCCCTTCGGCGGCCAACGCCTGCACCACGGCCTTGCCGACCCCGGAGCTGCCTCCGACGACCAGCGCCCTCTTGCCTTCGAATGAGCTCATGCTCCGAAGACGATCGAGACCGTCGAAAGGATGCGCGGCGCCCGAAGGCCTAAGGCAGCGGCTGCGGATCGTAGATGTGCAGCTCGCCCGGCCCGTAACCGAAGATGCGCTCCACGTCGTCGGTCAGCTTCACCCTGGTGGGGGTCGTGACGGCGGCGAAGCCGGTGTCGGTGCGGCGAATCAGCTCGCTGTGCGGCTTGAGGGGGTTCTTGCCTGCCTCCGCCGGCGCGCCGCCTCCGATGTCCACCTGGACGATGGCGCCGTTCCGGCTGGTGACGTTCTGGTTCGCGTTCCAGCCGTCGCAATTGAAAATGAAGCCATCCTTGCGGTTGCCCAGGTTGCTGGTGTTGATGGACATTCCCGCGGACGGCAGCAGGTGCAGGTCGAGGAAGGGGTCCTTGCGGACCGCCTCGCTCAGCTTCTTCACCGTGGAGAAATTGTGATCGGCGCAGATCTCCAGGCCGATGAAGAGCTGTTGCGCCTGCTCCTTGGCATTGGCTGGAGCGGCGATCTCCTTCGACCAGGGCCCACCGGCGCGCGCGGCGCTGAAGAGATAGTCGCTGGGGCTCAACGTCGCAACCGATCCGGGCGCCGCCGACTTCGTCTGCGT
>DATBAA010000752.1:0-5040 GCA_036271755.1 Myxococcales bacterium
GCAGCTTTTCGCGGCGTGATCCTCCTCGACGATCTGCGGACTGCCGCGCGCTCGCTGCGGCGAAGCCCCCTGCTCTCGGTGTTGGCCGTGACTACGCTGGGCCTGGGCATGGCCGGCACCACGGCGCTCTTCGGCGTGGTCGACCTGACCCTGCTACAGCGGTTGCCCTTCGCGCACGAAGAGGAGCTGGTGCGCGTCCTCATGGGGATGGCGCAGCCCGACGGCAGCGTCGCCGACTTCAACCTGCACCCGAGCCACGTGCTGGCGCTGCAAGCGCAGGCGAAGACCTTGCCGGGCCTCAGCGCGCAGACCGGCCGCAACCTCGTGCTCGGCGCCGGCGCCGGCGCAACTCCAGTCCATGCGGTGGCGCTCTCGCCGGGGTCGCTGCGGGTGCTGGGCGTTTCACCCATCGCCGGACGCGCCTTCGCGGACGACGAGGTGCCCGAGGCTTCGGCGCTGATCGCGGAGTCGTTCGCGCGCAAGCTCTTCGGAGAGCCGCAGGCGGCGGTCGGGCGCGATCTGGTGCTCGACGGGCTCTCGCGCCGCGTGGTGGGCGTGCTGCCCGCGGCCTACCGCTTTCCCTACGATGCGGAGGTGTGGATACCGCTGCATCTCGACCCGGCCTCGGGCGAGGACTACGCGGTCTTCGCGCGACTCGCGCACGGCGCGACGATGGCGCAGGCCAACGCCGAGCTGGCCGCCATCGCGCAGCGCATGCCCGGCGAGCAGGCCCACTTCCGCCTGCGGGCGAAGCCGCTGCGGCAGAGCCTGGCCGACGGCGAGGAGCGGCTGGCGTTCGCGCTCCTGGGCGTGGTCTTCGGCTTCTTGCTCCTCGCTTGCGTGAATGTCGCCACGCTCTTGCTCGCGCGATCGGCCGCGCGGGCGCGCGAGCTCGCGGTGCGGGCCGCGCTGGGCGCTTCGCGGGCGCGGCAGCTGCGGCAGGTGTTCTGCGAGACGATGCTGCTCACGCTCGCCGGCGGCGCGCTGGGCGCGTGGTTCGCCGCCGTGCTCTGGCCGCAGGTGGCGAGCCTCGTGCCGCGGACGCTCAACGTGCAGCTGGGTCTGTCGGAGCTGCGGCCCAACCCGCGCGTGCTCGCCTTTGCCTTCGGCGTCTCGCTCTTGTCGGCGCTGGGCGCGGGCATTGGACCCGCGCTGCACGCCTCGCGCACCGACCTGTTGCGGGTGCTCAAGGACGGCGGCGGCGCGGGCCGGTCGCGCGCGGTGCAGCGGCCGCTGCATGCGCTGGCCGCCGGACAGATGGCGCTGGCCTTCGCGCTGCTCTGCGGGGCGGGCGCCATCGTCGATGGGTTTCGCAGGCTGAGCGGCGGCGGCGTCGGCTTCGACACCAATGGCCTGTGGCTCGTGCGCGTCGAATTGCCGGAGGGCCGCTATGCGGACCCGGCGAAGCGGATCGCCTTCGCCAACGCGCTGCAGGCCAGGGCGCAGGCGCTGCCGGGCGTGACGAGCGCGGCCACCACCAGCACGAACCCCATCGACGGCGGCACCTGGGCCGCGCCCGTCATCGCCGCAGGGCAAGAGCAGAGCGAGGCGCGCAGCGTCAACCACCGCATGGTCACGCCCGGGCTCCTGGCGACGCTGGGCATTCCGCTCTTGCGCGGGCGCGACTTCACCAGCCAGGACAGCGCGCTCTCCGAGCGGGTGGTGGTGGTGAGCGAGCGGTTGGCGCGCAGGCTCTGGCCGCACACGGACGCCTTGGGGCAGCGGCTGCGCATCGCGCGGACGGGCCAGGAGTGGACGACGGTGGTGGGCGTCGCGGCCGACGTGAAGGACAACGGCGACCTGCCGGAGACCTGGTATCTGCCCCTGGCGCAGAACGGCGCGAGCTTCGCCACGCTCACCGTCGATCTGATGGTTCGCGCGCAGCGGCTGCCGGAGGCCGCGCTGCGGGCGGAGGTGGCCGCGCTCGACGGGACCGTCGCAGTGCAGGAGGTGACCGCGCTGACGGCGCAGCACGAGCGCTCGCTGACCCGGCCGCGCTTCGGGGCCGGCGCGGTGGCGATCTTCGCCGCCTTCGGACTCTTGCTGGCGGCGCTCGGCACCTACGGCGTCATCAGCTTCACGCTCTCGCAGCAGACGGCGGAGATCGGCCTGCGGCTCGCGCTCGGCTCGACGGCCGCCGGCGTGCTGCGGCTGGTGCTGCGGCGGGCGGGGACGCTGGCGTTCGCGGGTCTCCTGGGCGGCGGCCTGCTCGCGCTCGTCCTGCAGGACCTGCTGCGCAGCCAACTGGCCGAAGCGTTGTCGCCCGCGCCGTGGCTCTTCGCGGGGGCGGCGCTGCTGCTCGTGCTGGTCGCGATCCTGGCGGCCCTGGTGCCGGCGCTGCGGGCCATGCGCATCGAGCCGGCGGAAGCTCTGCGCAGCAGCTGACCTCGTGTTAAGCGATCGGGTCTATGTCGAACCCGCTCATCCCCGATCGCGAGGTGGCCTTTCTTCTCGACGAGGTGCTGGACGTGGCCGCGCTCTGCGCCCTGCCCGCCTATGCCGACCACTCGCGCGAGACCTTCGAGATGTTCCTGCGCAGCTGCCGCGAGCTGGCCCGCGACGTCCTCGAGCCGTCCTACCGGCCCATGGACGAGCACGCGCCGCAGTTCGCCAACGGCCGGGTGAAGATCCATCCGGCCATGCGCGAGATCTGGCCGCGGCTGGTCGAGTTGGGCATCATCACCGCCACCTGCTCGCCGGAGGTGGGCGGCCAGCAGCTTCCGGGCGCGGTCGCGGTGCTGGGCAACGCGTACCTCATGGCGGGCAACCTCTCGGCCATCAGCTACGCGGGCCTCACCCACGGCGCCGCGCACCTCATCGAGACCTTCGGCGACGAGCGCTTGAAGCGCGACTACATGGAGAAGATGTACGCGGGCGCCTGGACCGGCACCATGGCGCTCACCGAGCCGCAGGCGGGCAGCAGCCTCGCGGACGTGCAGACGCGCGCGAAGCCGACCGGCGGCGGCCACCACCTCATCTCCGGCAGCAAGGTCTTCATCACCGGCGGCGATCAGGATCTGACCGAGAACATCGTTCACCTGGTGCTGGCGCGCATCGACGGGGCAGCGCCGGGAACCAAGGGCGTCTCGCTCTTCTGCGTCCCACGGCTGCGTTTGCAAGACGGAGCTTTGGTGGACAACGACGTGGCGACGGCGGGCGCGTTCCACAAGATGGGCTGGCGCGCCATCCCCAGCTGCGCGCTGAGCTTCGGCGAGCGGTCTGACTGTCACGGCTGGCTCGTGGGCCAGGCGGGGCGCGGTCTCAACCACATGTTCCAGATGATGAACGAGGCGCGCCTGGGCGTGGGCGCGCACGCGGCGGCGACTGCCTCGGTGGCGTATCAAGAGTCGCTCGAGTACGCGAAGGTCCGGCCGCAGGGACGCAAGGCGACGGCGAAGGACGCCTCGGCGCCGCAGCTGCCCATCATCGAGCACGCCGACGTGCGGCGCATGCTCTTGCGGCAGAAGGCCATCGTCGAAGGCGCGCTCTCGCTGCTCGTCTCCGCCGCGCGCTATCACGACCTGGCGAAGCATTCGGGCAACGCGGAGGAGAAGGCGCAGTCGCAGCTTCTGCTCGATCTGTTGACGCCCGTGGCGAAGACCTTCGCCTCCGAGTACGGCTTCGAGAGCAACGCGCTCGCGGTGCAGATCCACGGCGGCTACGGCTACACCAGCGAGTACCGGCCGGAGGCGTGGCTGCGCGACCAGAAGCTCAACACCATTCACGAGGGAACGAGCGGCATCCAATCGATGGATCTGCTGGGCCGCAAGGTGATCATGAACGGCGGCGCGGCGCTGGTGGCGTTCAACGCGGCGGTGCAGGCCACCGTCGAGCGGGCGCGGAAGGCCGGCGTCGCGGCGGAGTGGCTGGAGGACGTGAACGACGCCGTGGCCGCGGTCAACGAGCTGACCGCGCACCTGGGCGCGCTGGGCCTCAAGGGCGACGTCGAGGGCCTCTTGCTGCACAGCGCCGACTACATGCAGCTCTTCTCCATCGTGGTCATCGCCTGGCAATGGCTCGACCACGCCGCTGCCGCTCGCGAGGCCCGCAAGCCTGCCTCCGAGGCTTTCTACGCGGGCAAGCTGGCCGCCGCGCAGTATTGGCTGGCCACCGAGTTGCCGCGCGTGCAGCAGCTGGCCGCGCTCTGCCGGTCAGGCGAGAATTCGTACACCTCGCTGCCGGCCGACTCGTTCTGATTTGACGCGAAGGTCTCGCGGCGCTAGATCCGCGCTGCCCGAGATGCTTCGGGCGGCGCGACTTTTCGCCCACCTTGGGTGGCGCGCCCTACAAATTCCACCCTAAGCCGCTGGGCTGCCGCTTCTGAAACGGCAGACGGATTCCGCTCCGACGGGGAATCTCGCGCGCTGTTTGGTGGGCTTTTTTGGAAGGTTGGCCCAACGATGGCGCAGCAAGAGACAAACTGGGGAACGCTGGCGGTGCACGGCGCGGAGCCGCGCAAGAAGGCCTTCGACGCGGTGACGACGCCCATCGTCTCCTCGGCCACCTACGCGTTCGCGAACACCGCCGAGATCGCCGGCTACTTCATGGGCGACTTCGAGCGCGAGGAGTACGGCCGCTACGGCAACCCCACGGTGAAAGCGGCCGAGGCCAAGCTGGCGGCGCTGGAGGGCGCCGAGGACGCGGCGCTCTTCGGCAGCGGCATGGCGGCCATCACCACCGCGCTCTTCGCGCTCTTGAAGACGGGCGATCACGTCATCCTCACCTCCGACGGCTACCGGCGCACGCGGCAGTTCGTGACGGTGATCCTGGGGAAGCTGGGCATCGAGCACACGCTGGTCGATCCGGGCAGCGAGCTGGCCGTGCTGCGCGCGCTGCGGCCCGGGAAGACGAAGATCCTCATCGGCGAGTCGCCGACGAATCCCTATCTACGGGTGGCCGACCTGGCCATGTTCGCGCGCGCCCGCGACGCCTGTCCCGGCTCGAATCTGCTCATCGATTCGACCTTCGCGACGCCCATCAACCAGCGGCCGCTGGAGATCGGCGCCGACCTCGTCCTGCACTCCTGCACGAAGTATCTGG
>DATBAA010000753.1:0-1892 GCA_036271755.1 Myxococcales bacterium
GTGGCGGCGGGCGTGCGGACCATCGCCGTCACGTACGGAGCGCAGCCGGCCGGACGGCTGCAAGGAGCGACGTGGTTTGCACATTCGTTCGCCGAGGTGATGCGAATCGTGCGCGAGGAGGCTAGGCTCGGCGCATGCCCATCGCCAGCGTGAATCCGAAGACCGGCAAGACGGAGAAGACGTTCGAGGCGCACTCGCCCGAGCAGGTGGAGGAGCGGCTCGCCAAGGCCGTCACCGCTTTTGCCGCCTGGCGCAAGACCAGCTTCGCCGAGCGCGGTCAGAAGATGCGCAAGGCCGCGGAGCTCTTGGAGCAGCGCAAGGACGCGCTGGCCAGGCTGATGACGGTGGAGATGGGCAAGCTGCGCAAGGCCGGCATCGCCGAGGTGGAGAAGTGCGCCGGCGCCTGCCGCTACTATGCCGACACGGCGGAGCAGCACCTGGCCGCCGAAAGAGTCGAGACGGACGCGAAGCGGTCGGAGAAGCGCTTTCAGCCGCTGGGCTGCGTGCTGGCGGTGATGCCGTGGAACTTCCCCTTCTGGCAGGTGTTCCGCTTCGCCGCGCCGGGATTGATGGCGGGCAATGTCGGGCTCTTGAAGCACTCGTCGAACGTGCCGCAGTGCGCTTTAGCCATCGAAGAGATCTTCCGCGATGCTGGATTTCCCTCCGGCTGCTTCCAGACGCTGCTCGTGGGCGGCAATGAGGTGAAGAAGCTCGTCGACGATCCGCGCGTCGTGGCCGCGACCCTCACCGGCAGCGACGCGGCCGGACGGTCTCTGGGCGCGGCCTGCGGAGCGCAGCTGAAGAAGGTCGTGCTGGAGCTGGGCGGCAGCGATCCGTTCGTGGTGATGCCGAGCTGCGATCTGGACAAGGCGGTGGAGACCGCGGTGACGGCGCGGGTGCAGAACGCCGGGCAGAGCTGCATCGCGGCCAAGCGGTTCATCGTCCACGAGAAGATCGCGGCGGCTTTCGAGGAGAAGTTCGTCGCGCGCATGGCGGCGCTGAAGGTCGGCGATCCGTCGGACGACGCCACCCAGGTGGGGCCGCTCTCGTCGCAGCAGCAGCTTCGAGACATCAGCAATCAGGTGGAGCGGGCGGTGAAGGACGGGGCAAAGCTGGGCTGCGGCGGCAAGCGCGTCGGCGAAGAGGGCTTCTTCTACGCTCCCACGGTGCTGCTCGAGGCCCACGGGACGACGGCCTGGCGCGAGGAGATCTTCGGACCGGTGGCGGCGGTGGTGCGGGCCGCGAACATCGACGAGGCCATCGAGATGGCCAACGACACTCCGTTCGGCCTGGGCTCCGCCGCGTTCACCAACGACCCCGCCGAGCAGGAGCGGTTCGCCAATGAGCTGGAGGCCGGCTCGGTCTTCATCAACGGCATGGTGAAGAGCGATTCGCGGCTGCCCTTCGGCGGCGTGAAGCAGAGCGGCTACGGCCGCGAGCTGTCCCGCGAAGGCATTCGCGAGTTCGTCAACATCAAGACCGTCTGGATCGGCTGAGCTATCGGGGTTAGAAGGGGCGGCAGATGGCGACGATGATCACAGAGGAGTGCATCAACTGCGGCGCTTGCGAGCCGGAGTGTCCCAATGGCGCGATCAGCCAGGGTGAGGACATCTTCGTCATCGATCCGGCGCTGTGCACCGAGTGCGTGGGCTTCCACGACGAGGAAGCGTGTGCGGCCGTCTGCCCGGTGGACTGCTGCATTCCCAACCCGGACATCCCTGAATCCGAGGGCGATCTGCTGGACCGGGCGAAGAAGCTGCACCCCGACAAGGTGTTTCCCTCTCTGACGCAGCTGCCCGCGCACCTCTCGCGCTTCCGCCGGCCCGCGGCTTAAAAAATGGGAACCGCGACGGGCGCGCAGCTCCTGGTGCGCATGCTCAAGGCTGAAGGCG
>DATBAA010000754.1:0-2226 GCA_036271755.1 Myxococcales bacterium
TGACGGAGAAACGAAATGATTGAAGCATTCGAAGGCTACAAGACCGCTGTCTTCGCCAAGGATGTCGAGGCGTTCTTGAGCCTCTACGACAAAGACGTGCGGGTCTTCGATCTGTGGGGCGACTGGTTTTCCGAAGGCATCGAAGCGCTGCGCAAAGGCGTGACCGGCTGGTTCGGCTCGCTGGGCACCGATACCGTGGCAGCGAGTTTCGGCAATATCCAAACGACTGTGTCCGGTGATCTGGCCATGGCCACCGCTTTCACCACCTATCGAGGATTGTCCGCCGAGGGCAAAGAGCTGCGCTCGATGCAGAACCGGCTGACGTGGGGCCTGCAAAGGAGGAACGGCGTCTGGAAGATCATCCACGAGCACACTTCGGCGCCCGTCGACCCCGAGACTACGAAGGCGATTCTCAAGCCTTGAGCAGCGCCCGCAGCTGGGAGCGGCGCGATCGGCTCAGCTTCAGCTCGGTGCCGTCGCGAAGCCGGACGCAGGGCTCTCCGGCGCCGTTGGTGAAGAGCTCGGCGACCCGGTCGAGCGCGACGATGGCCGAGCGATGGATGCGCACGAAGCGCCGTGGATCGAGCCGCGCCTCCAGATCGCGCAGCGGCTCGCGCAGGAGCCAGGCCTTCGCGCCCACGTGCAGCTGCACATAGTAATCGTCGGCGCCAATCCAATCGATGCCGTTCAAAGGAATGAAGAGGGTCCGCGCGCCGTCGCGCACGGCGATGCGTTCGCTGTCGTCAGGGGCGGGCGGCGCGGATTCCGGAAGCACCGTCACCATGGCCGCGGCCATCTCTAGCAGGCGCAGTTGGCGGACGCGATCCTTGGCCCGGGCGAGGGCGCGCGCGAAGCGGCGGTCGTCGAACGGCTTCAACACATAGTCGAGCGCCTGGGCGTCGAAGGCGGCCAGCGCGTACTGCTCGTGCGCGGTGACGAAGACGACGGCGCAGCGGCCGCCGGAGGTCTCGAGCAGCTCGAAGCCGGTCATGCGCGGCATCTCGACGTCCAGGAAGAGCAGCTCGGGCAGCCGCTGGGAGATGACCTTGGCGGCATCGGGCGCGGAGGCGCACTCGCCCACCAGCTCGATCTCCTGATCCTTGGTCAGCAGCACCCGCAGGCTGGCCCGCGCCAGGCGCTCGTCGTCGACGATGAGCGTGCGGATGGGCCGCATCACGAGAGCACCACGGCGTGGTGTAGCGGCAGCTGGATCACCGCCGACGTGCCCGACGCGCTCTGCGAGAGATCGAAGCTCTGCGCGTTCCCGTAGAGACGCTCCAGGCGCGCGCGGGTGTTGCTCAGGCCGATGCCGGACCCGTTGGGTTTGGGCAGCTGATCGCCGGAGTCGGAGACCTCCAGCCGCAGCATGTCGTTGAGGGTTCCCACCAAGATGTTGACGCGCCCCGAGGTGGCGTTGACCCCGTGGAGAACGGCGTTCTCCACCAGCGGCTGGAGGATCAAGCTGGGCACCAGCGCTTCCTCGACGCCCGGCTGGACGGTGACGGTGACCTCCAGATGCTCGAAGCGAACCTGCTCGATGCGTAGGTAGCGTTCAATCAAGTCCAGCTCCTGCCGGACCGGCACCTCCTGCGTGCCGTCGCTGCGCAAGAGCAGGCGCAGCAGGTCGCTGACGCCCGCCAGCATGGTCAAGGCCGCTTGATCGTCGCCGAGGCGCACCAGTCCGGAAATGGTATTGAACGCATTGAAGAGAAAGTGAGGGCGCAGCTGCATCTGCAGCGCCTGCAGCTGCGCGCGGCTCAGCTGCGCCTCCAGCTCGGAGGTGCGCAGGCGCCGGTCGAGATAGAGACGGTTCGCGTGCTCGGCGGCGACGATGCCCAAATAGAAGAAGGCGTCGATGAAGGAGTATCGCCACAGGTGCTGCCAGTAGGTCAGGCGGCCGCTGCCGAAGAACCGGTGATCGGCCGTCCAGCTCACCGCGCCGTCCATCAAGAGCGCCAGCGCGAGGCCGCAAAAGTGAACGAGCAGCGCCAGCGGCCAGCGGCGGCGCTCGAAGGGAAAACGCCGGCTGAGCGCGAGGACGGGCAGGGTGATGAGCGTCCAGACGGGAATGGCGATGATGCTGGAAGAGAAGAGCGCGAGCCGCGGCGTGAACTCGCCCGAGGCGATGCGCAGCGAGATGGAGAGCGCATTCACCAGGCCGACGATCGTCCAGACGCCGAGGACGATCGCCAGCCGGCGAAGACGTGGAGGCAGTGGGGTCACTGG
>DATBAA010000755.1:0-6470 GCA_036271755.1 Myxococcales bacterium
CACCTCGAGCTCCGCAAGGATCACTTGGCGCTCTTCGCCGGGAGCGGCTTGCTCTACTCGACCACGTTGGGCACGCCGCTGCTGCTCGGCGATGTCTACAGCGACAGCGGGTACGGCGCTGTCGCCGGGCTGCGTTGGTTCTCCGGCGACTCGGGAGATCGCTTCATGCTCTCTGCGCAGTTCGGCTTCAGCGTCCAGCGCAACCCGGGCGATCCGCCCGAGGGCTTTCCCCCCACGTGGCACCACTCCAACGCCACCACCGTCGTCGCGGGCTGGCGGTTCAAGTGGGGCGGCTTCTTCGCCGACACAGGCGCGGGAGCCGGTCTCTTGTTCAAGAGCGACGACGGCCACAAGGCTCACCTCGTGCCCGACCTCACGCTCGCCATCGGCTACGAGCTCTGAGGCTAGTGCCGCGCGGGGATCGCGCAGGTCGCTTCAGTATATTCCGGCAGCAGCTCCTTCATGGGATGGTCGCCGCAGGCCGGGCACTCCGGGTCTCGCGCGTACTTCACCTCGCGGAACCGCTGCTCCAAGGCGTCGTAGAGCATCAGCCGGCCCACGAGCGGCTCGCCGATGCCCAGGATCACCTTCACGGCCTCGACAGCTTGCAGCACGCCGATGATGCCGGGCAGCACTCCCAACACGCCGGCCTCCTGGCACGACGGCGCCAGCTCCGGCGGCGGCGGCTCGGGGAACAAGCAGCGGTAGCAAGGGTTGCCGTTCTTGCCGGGGATGAAGGTCGTGGCCTGGCCGTCGAAGCGGAAGATCGAGCCGTGCACGTTGGGCTTGCTCAAGAGCACGCAGGCGTCGTTCACCAGGTAGCGCGTGCCGAAGTTGTCCGAGCCGTCGAGGATGAGATCGTACTTGGAGAAGATCTCCAGCGCGTTGTCGCGGTCGAGCCGCAGGCGATACTCGTCCACCACCACGTCGCGGTTCAGGCCCTGGATGGTCTTCTTGGCCGACTCGGTCTTGGGCATGCCGATGCGGTCGTGGGCGTGGAGGATCTGCCGTTGCAAATTGGACTCATCGACGGTGTCGTCGTCCATGATGCCCATGCGTCCCACGCCCGCGGCGGCCAGGTACAAGGCAGCAGGCGAGCCCAAGCCTCCGGCACCGATGAGCAAAACTTTGGACTTCAGGAGCTTTGCTTGCCCAGCCTCTCCGACCTCGGGGATGAGCAGGTGACGGCTGTAGCGCGACCGCTGGGCATCGGTCAGGCGCACCGGCACGTCCACCGGCAGCCCGGCTGCCTTCCAGGCGCCAAAGCCTCCGGCGAGGCTGCGAACCCGCGAATAGCCCATTTCGCGCAGCGAACGCGCGGCCAGGAGCGAGCGGGTTCCGCCGGCACAATAAAGGACCACGTCCGCCCCATGATCGGGGACGGCCTCTTCGATGCGAAGCTCAAGGAATCCGCGGGGTACCAGCCTGGCCCCTGGCAGGACGCCCGCGTCGGTCTCAACCTTCTCGCGCACGTCGATGAGCACCGGCTTCTGCGGCAGCTTGGACAGCTCGGAGGCGGTCAGCTCGGGAACCTGCGACCGCGCGTCCTTGAGCAGCTCTGTCTTGGTCTTCATGGTGCCTTGGATTCTAGCCGACCATTTCCGCTTCGCGTGAACGGACCTCCTTGGCCCGATTCTGGCTAAGGACCCCCTCGTCCGCGGGGCATGCCTAGATTTCCCGCGGCTTCAAGGGGAGCAAGTGCAAAACAAGGTCTCCATCCTGCGACGTGCCAGCCCGCTGATGGCCGCGCGGCTTGCCATCGCAGCCCTCAACTTCGCCATTCCGATGGTGCTCGCCCGGGTGCTCGATCCGACGCACTACGGCACCTTCAACCAGGCCTGGCTGCTGGCGAATATCCTCTGGCTGGTCCTGCCCATGGGCCTCATCCCCAGCCTCACCTACTTCACCCCGCGCGAGCCGGCGAAGAAGGCCATCTGGCGGTCGCACGCGCTGCTCATCACCACTGCTGTTGGCGCGCTGGCCGCGATCATCCTGATGACCCTGGGCAAGGTCGTCGCCGACCAGTTCCACAACCCCGAGCTGCACCGGCTGATGCCCTACGTGGCGGCCTTCAGCTTCTTCAAGATCGCCGGCTCCACCTACGACGGCGCCTTCATGGCCGAAGGGCGCATCAAGGAATCCGCGCTGGCCCGCATCTCCACCGAAGGCCTCTACAGCTTCTGCGTCGTCGGCGGCGCGCTCTACATGCACTCGCTCGAGGGCGTCTTCGCGGGCTGCGTGCTCTCCACCTTCATTCGCGCCACCGCCTGCTGGATCCGCGGCATCAAGAGCGGCTTCCAGGTCTCCTGGCCCGACCTGAAGCGCCAGCTGCAGTACGCGCTGCCCTTCGGAGCGGCCTCCGCGCTGATCATTCCGCAGCAGAACTTCCACAGCCTGCTGGTGAGCTCCACCGTCTCGGCGGCCGCGTTCGCCGTCTATCGCGTGGGCTGCCTGCAGCTGCCCATCATCGACATGCTCTACACGCCGGTCTCGGAGATTTTGCAGCTCGGCATCGCCGAGCACGACGCGCACGACGACAACGAAGGCGCGCTGAAGCTCTTCCAGGAGTCGGTGGCCAAGATGTCGTTCGTCTTCGTGCCCACCATGGCGCTTTTGGCGGTGGTGGCGCCGGTGCTCATCCGCTTCCTCTACACGGACAAGTACATCGACGCGGTGCCGCTCTTCCGGCTGGCCATGATCTCCATTCC
Organism: Myxococcales bacterium; assembly: GCA_036271755.1. Taxonomy (GTDB): domain Bacteria; phylum Myxococcota; class Myxococcia; order Myxococcales; family 40CM-4-68-19; genus 40CM-4-68-19. The sequence goes on from DATBAA010000755.1 coordinate 2,709, forward strand.
CATGGCCGCGCTGCCGCTGGACGGCGTGATGCGCGCCCGGGCGCAGCGGCGATTTCTCTTCAACGTCAGCGTGCTCAAGCTCGGGATCACCGTCCCGTTCGTCTGGATTGGCTTGCACCAGTTCGGGCTCATCGGCGCGCTGGGCGGCTGGATCCTGGCCGAAGAGTCCTGCCGCATGCTCCTGCTCCGCCGCGCGGCGAAGCTCTTTCGCACCAACATCCTCGGCGCGCTGCCCAGGCAGCTCTGGTTCCAGGTGGTGGCGGCCGCTATCTCGGTGGTGCCCGCGCTGGTGGTCCGAAGGTTCGGGCAGGGCCCGCTCTTGGCGGTGCTCTTCGAGTGCGGCATCGCCTTCTCGCTGACGTACCTGGCCGCGCTGCGGATCATGGGCGTGCTGCCGCCGGTGAAGGAGTGGATTCCGAAGCGCAAAGCCGCGCCGGCCGTCGTCGAGGAGGTCTTGGCCGAGGCGGCGTAAGCGCGAAAAAGAAAGGGCGGGATCGCCAGCCCGCGATCCCGCCCACTCTCTTTCTACAGTTTGATTTACGCGTTCAGGCGCTTGCGGCGCAGGACGAAGAACGCCAGGGCCGGGACGGCCAGCCACAGCTGCTGGCCGCCGGTCGAGGAGCAGCCGCCGCCGCCGCCGGTCGAGGCAGCCGCGACCGCGTCCGTGGGGGTGCTGGTGCCGGCGGACGGGTCGGCGCAGGCGGTGGTGCTGCAGGTGGTGCTGCCCGAGCCGGTGTCGGTGCCGCCGTCAGCCGAGGGAGCCGGAGCAGCAACCACGTCCTTGCCCATGGCGTGGAGGATGAGCGCGGCCAGCTCGGCGCGGGCGTTGTCGATGGCGGCCGGAGTGGCCGTCGCCTGGTACGTCTTGGGGAAGAGCCCCGAGGCGATGGCCAGGGCCTGGTCGCCGGCGCCCAGCGTCTTCGCCAGGTTCAAGAGCTCGTAGTCCTCCATGCCGTCGCGAACCATCTTCAGGCGCAGCGACTCGACCGGAATCTCGGTCTTGCCGCCGATCTTCGCGGTGGTGCCCGGGTAGAAGAGCGTGCCGTCGCCGTTGCCGCCGAAGGCGTACTGGTTGGTCCAGGCGTCGCCGTTGAAGAAGGCGGTGGTGGTCTCGTAGTAGAGCTCGCCCTGCACGTTGTAGACGAACGACAGCCACTCCATGGCGCGGTTGCGGGTGGCGTCCGCGTCGATGGCCATGGTGGGCCAGCCGGTCTCGCCGCTGCTGTCCAGCGCGTCGCTGACGCCCGCGCAGCCAAAGCTCATGCAGCTCTGGTACCACCACATGGTGGCCGGGTAGCTCGCGCGCTGGTTGCCCGCGTAGGTCTTGCCGGGCTTGTTCTCGACGAAGTTGATGACCGGGGTGAGCAGGTCGATGTTGCCCAGGTTGTTGGCCTTGGCCTGCTGCGCGGTGGTGGTCACCAGCGTCTGCACTTGCGGCGACGAGCCGTGGGCGTACGAGATGCGCGGGTTGATGTCGCTCCAGGCGCAGGTGAGGGGCGGCTCGTCGCAGACGTAGGCGAAGAGCGCCGGGCTCCAGCCCTTGCCGGCGAAGTGCGTGGACCAGCCGTTGTCCTGCGTCCAGGTGTCGTCGCCGTCGACCACGGCCGAGGTCAGCTTCGCGCCCTGCAGGCGGGTGTTGGCGGTGCCGTCCAGGAAGGGGCCGGCGTACTGATCGAAGCTCGTCCAGGTGGCCTGGCCGCTGCCGTTGATGGTGGCGGTGTAGTAGGGCGTGTCGATGGAGACGTGGTTGTCGAGCGCGGCCTGGACGTAGCGGGCGCGCAGGGCCAGGTCGGCGTCGCCGCCGGTGCAGTTGGCGTCGCCGTGACCCTTGCAGGGGCCGTTCCAGGCCATGCCGTAGGCGGTCTTGAGCGTGCTGGTCGAGGGCACCGCGAAGTCCCAGACGGTGAGCTTCACCGGGACGTCGGCGGTGACTCCGCCGGTGACGTGGACGGTGCCGGTATAGGTGCCGGCCGGAGTCCCCGCCGGAGCGTGGATGTCGACAAACACCGCGATGCTCTGCCCAGCGGCGACGTTGAAGGGGAAGGCGTTGCGCTTCTCGCCGGCGATCGGGTCGACGTCGGGGACGAGCGCGTCCGGCCACTGGCCCGTGGCGCCGTCGCCGCCGCTCTGGCGGGTCAGGTTGATGATCGCTTCACGGTAGAGCGTCACTTCGCGACCGGTGATGCTGTGGCCGTTGCCGTCCGACAGGCCTTCGAAGGCCATCGAGACGCCCGTGGCCTGCCCGCTGACGACGATCTGGAACGCTTCGAACTCGTTCTGCGCCGCGGCCAGCGAGGCCTGCGTGGGGGCGGACGCGTCGGGCTGCACGCTGGGGCGGATCTTCTGTGCGGCCGGGGCGACCCAAACCTGGGCGGCGGATGCGGAGCCTGCAGTCAGCAGTGCGGCGAGTGCGATGAGCTTGATGGACTTCACTAGAAAGCCTCCTTGGCTGGTTGCTCTGCGAAACGGCTGGTGCTCTCCGTTTCGCAAGCCCAACTCAGGTGGCTTGCGGGTTCTTCCCTGGACTCTCTGCTGCACCGTGCGCAGATTCGAGTGTTCATCGTGCGATCGGGGTCTTGCGCGCACGAGCAACTACAAGGCTCGCCAATTGGCCCCGGATTTCCTACAGAGCTTGGATCGGCCTCTTTCGCGCTTTTAAGCAGGAAGTGCCGTTGCCCGGGCAATTCGGGGCTGCGCCGCTCCTTGGGCAGCGCGCTGCGCAGGCGCTCTCTCGATTGGCCCCTCTCCGGCAGGAAGCGTCTCGTCGAAGCGCCCCTCTACGGCGGGCCTGGCGCATTGCGGCTTGTCTGCTAAGCGACGTTTGAGGGGGTGCCAAGCGGTAGCAGGCGATGCTTAGGTTGGCTCCCGATGGAGACAGCCACCTTATCGACCTATGCCGTCGCGGACTCCGATCGCTCCGCGGCACGCTTCCAGGCACGGACCGCGGCGAAGGTCGCTTTCTGGGCCACCGCTCTCTTCGCCGCTCAGCTCTACCTGTCGCCGGCGCAGTGGTTTCCGCCGCTGGCGCCGCTGCACCACGCGCTCATGCTCTCGGTGCTGGCGATCGGAGGGCTGGCGCTCAGGCGCGTGCTGACCAACCAGCCAATCTGGATGGGCTGGCGCACCGCTGCCTTAAGCATCTACATCGTCGAGGCGGTGCTCTCGCCCTTGTGGTCGATGAGCCCGCACGACAGCCTGGCAGGCGCCGCCGAGGTGGTGAAGCACGGCCTCTTCTTCCTGTGCATCACCAACGCCGTGAACACGCCCAGGCGGCTGCGCATCGCGCTGGGACTCTACGCGGTGGCCGCGATCGCGCCCGGCATCGGCACCTTCTACAACTACGTGAACGGCATCGGCCTCGTGGAGGGCTTCCGCGGCCGCTGGGAAGGCGTGCTCGCCGATCCGAACCACGACGCCATGGCGCTCGTCGGCGCGGTTCCGCTCTTGATGTTCCTCACCACCGGCAAGAACCACTCGCTCTGGGTTCGCGCCCTGGGCGTGATTGGCGCCGGCGCTTGCCTCGCCGGCATCGTCGCCACGCACTCTCGCGGCGGCACCATCGGCCTCGTGATCGCGGTCGTCTCCTTCGCGCTGCTCTCGCGCCGCAAGGCCATCGCCTCGATGGCGGTGATGGTGGGCGCGGCCGGCGTGCTGATCCTGGCGCCGACCACCTTCTGGGCCCGCAACCAGACCGACACCCTGGGCCAGGAAGACCTGTCGATCGAAGGCCGCTTCGAGGCCTGGAAGGTCGCGGGACGCATC
>DATBAA010000756.1:0-12200 GCA_036271755.1 Myxococcales bacterium
GGCTGCGCGAGCTCTTGCACTGTCACTGCAACCAGCGGTCGCGCGCGGGACTTCGACGACATAGCTTGTTTGCACCCATGCCAGAGCTCGACCCGAAGCCCGCGCCAGCAAAAGACCCCGAGCAGCCGGAGCCGAAACGAAGAGACCCGCCGCCGGGGAGTCCGCCGGTCACCGCGTAGTACCCCGCCAAGGGCCACGTTGCCGTCCACGATTTCGATCACGATCCCATCTGCGATTCTTCTATTGTGACGCGTATGGCCAACGAAGCCGCCGTTGCGCGCGCCAAGGAGCGCCTCGAAGCAGGCCGCGCCGAGATCCGCGAGCGCCACCGCAAAGGCCTGGGCGGCCAGGACGTGGTTCGCGCCATCTCGGCGCTGACCGACGGGGTCATCGAAGAGCTCTTCCTCACCATCGCCGGAGCAGACGGCGCACCGCCGCTGGCCCTGGTGGCGACGGGCGGCTACGGTCGCCGCGAGCTGGCGCCGCGCTCGGACATCGATCTGCTGGCGCTCTTGCCGGCCAAACGCGACCCCAAGGCCGAGGCGGTCGCCGAGGCGCTCCATCGCGCGCTCTGGGACGCGGGCCTCGAGGCCGGCTACGCCGCGCGGACGCTCGAGCAGTGCGTGCAGCTTGCCCGCGAAGAACACACCATCCGCACCGCGCTCCTGGACGGCCGGCTGGTGGCGGGAGACGCCTCGCTCTTCAAGGAGTTCGAGCGCGCCACCATCACCGAGCTGGAGCAACGCAAGGTCGAGGAGTTCATCGCCGAGAAGATGGCGGAGTACGCGGCCCGGCGCGCGCGCTTCGGCGGCTCCATCTGGCTGCTCGAGCCGCACCTGAAGCAAGGGAAGGGCGGTCTGCGCGATCTGCAGGCGGCGCTCTGGATCGCCCGCGTTCGCCATAAGGTCGCGGGCTTGGGCGAGGCGGGCGAGCGCGGCCTGCTGCCGGCGCGCGAGGTGACCGCCGCCCGGACCGCCCGGGACCTCATCTTCCGGCTGCGCAACGAGCTGCACTACTCGACCGGCCGCCGCGACGATCGGCTCACCTTCGACAACCAGCGCAAGCTCGAGCTGGAGCTGGGCTACAAGGACGACGCGCAGCAGCTGGGCGTGGAGAAGCTGATGCGCGAGACGTACATCGCGCTGCAGGAGATCGCCCGCGCCTCGGACGCGCTCATCGACCGCTGCGCGGTGGAGGACGCGCCCAAGAACCAGCCGCGCAGGGTGCAGAAGTCGACGCCCATCGACAACGCTTTCAAGCTCTGGGCCGGCCGCGTGACCGTGAATGATCGCGAGGTCTTCGCGCGGCGTCCGGCCGACATGGTGCGGCTCTACCAGGTGGCGGAGGCGCATCGCGCGCCGGTCTACAGCTACGCGCGCGACCTGCTGGTGCAAGAGCTGCAACGTCTGGATCTGAGCAACGATCGCGAGGCGCACTTCGAGTTCTGGCAGCTGCTGGTCCGCGAGGGCAGCGACGGCAGCGCGCTGATTCCGCTGCACGAGCTGGGCGTGCTCGGGTCGCTCTTCCCCGAGATCAAGCGGCTGCGGGCCCGCGCCCAACATAGTTTATACCACGTATATACAGTGGACACGCACACCGTCTTCGCGCTCTCGCGGATGGTGCGGCTGCGCGCCGGCGCACTGGCGGAAGAAGAGCCGGAGCTGACCCGGGTGGCGCGCGCCCAGGAGCGGCCGCTGGTGCTGATGCTCGGCCTGCTCTTCCACGACTTGGGCAAGGGCGAAGGCAGCGATCACTCGAAGCGCGGCGCGCTCCTGGTGCAGGCCTACGCGCAGCGAATCGGTCTGGATCCTGCCGATGCTCGTGATGTCGAGTGGCTGGTGCTGGCCCATTTGCGCATGAGCCTCATCGCGCAACGGCGCGATCTAGAGGACGTGCAGCTGATCGAATCGTTCGCGCGCGAGGTGGAGACGATCGACCGGCTGGAGATGCTCTATCTGTTGACCTACGTCGACATGGCCAGCGTCTCGCCCGAGAACTGGACGCGCTGGAAGGCGCACCTCTTGCGCACGCTCTTCGAGAAGACCCGCGCGGCGCTGCTGGCAGAAACCTCGGGGGCGCCGCTGCAGCAGCAGTCGCTGGAGGCGCGGCGCGACAGGCTTGCCGTCTCGCTCGCTCCGCTGGCGGGCGAGCAAGCCAACCTGGCGCGAGAGTTCGCCAAGACCCTGCCGGCGCGCTACCTGGGCATCGCCCGGCCCGAGGATGCGGCCCGCCATTTGAAGCTCTGGGCGGTCGCGCGGAGGACGGGATTCGCCGGCGAGCTGCATCGATCTCCCAGCGGCGAGGCCGGCCTCACGCTGGTGGCCACCGACCGGCCCGGCTTGCTCGCGCTCTTCACCGCCGCGCTCGCGGCCAACGGCTTCGACATCCTGGGCGCCGACGTCAGCTCTCTCGAGGGCGGCATGGCGCTGGACACCTTCGTGGTGCGCGAGCCGGGCGGCGCGGCTCCTTCACAGGGGCGCTGGGAGATGGCGCGCACCGATCTGCTCAAGCTGCTCTCGGGCGCCGAAGATCCGCACAAGCTGGTCCAAAAGCGTCTGAGACGTGCCAGTTGGGCCAGCGCGGCGGCGCCGGCGGTGGAGACGCGGCTGCGCATGGACGACGTGGGCAGCCGCGAGATGACGATCCTGGACGTCGTCGCCCAGGACCGCCCTGGACTTTTGCACGCCATCGCCGACGCTTTGCACAGGGCAAACGTGAGCATCGAGGTCGCCCGGATCGCCACGGAAGGGAACCGCGCTACCGACGCGTTCTATTTGCGCGACCTATCTCCGAACCCCGCGTCGGGTAAATCGGGCAAGATCGCCGACCCACAAAAGCGTAGCCAGGTGGTCGAAGCGGTCAAGGCGGCAATCGCCTCTCTCGCGGGCCGCGCTTAAGCAAAAAGTGTAGGTGTCGCGTACGGTTGGCAGCTTGCGGAGCTACCGCGGGCGACCTAGCTTACGGCTGTCGAGGGTACGAAGGGAGCGCTCAAAAAGCGCGGATGTAGGCGTAGGTGGCAGTTCAATTGCAAGTGAGGATTTCCAAGAAATGACGATCAAGAAGGCCGGCAAGACCAGCAAGAGAAAGCCGGCGCTCAAGTTGAAGATGTCGCGGAGGGGTGGCGGGATGACCGTTCAGGAGGCTGGACGGTTGGGGGGGCTGATCGGCGGGCGCAAGGGGGGGCTGGCCGTGAAGCGGGAGCGTGGCGTCGAGTACTACCAGGAGATTGGCAAGTTGGGCGGCGAGCGCGTTCGCGCGCTCATCGCAGCAGGTCGCAAGGCGATCAAGAAGCAGCAGCGTTCGCGCGGGGCGCGGCGCTGACAAACCAATAGCCCTTTCGAGGGCATCACGGGGGAGGTGGGGGTTTCATGGCTGATGACAACAATTCGATTCCGAAGAAGAAGGGCACGATGAGCGTGAGCGAGGCCGGCCGCAAAGGCGGTCAGACCGTTCGCGACAAATACGGCCACTCCTTTTACGAGGAGATCGGCCGCAAGGGCGGCGAGACGGTGAAGGCCGAACGCGGCCGCGCCTTCTACGAGGCCATCGGCAAGAAGGGCGGCGACACGGTCAAGGCCGAGCGCGGCGCTGCTTTCTACGAGGCCATCGGCAAGAAGGGTGGCGAGGCGGTGAAGGCCGAGCGCGGCACGCCGTTCTACGAGGAGATCGGCAAGAAGGGCGGCCACCGGGTGCGCGCTCTCATCGAAGAGGGCAAGAAGGCGGCTTACGAGCTGGCCAACCCGCCCAAACCGAGTAACGACGTTCCGGCACCGGGGGGCGAAGTGCTTCCTGAACCGGCGCACGAGTAAAGGTCGCGGGCCGTTCGATGATCAAGGTCCGGGGCGCGAAGGGCGGCATGACGGTCTCTGAGGCTGGCCGCAAGGGCGGCGAGCGCGTCCGCGATGAGCGAGGCGTTGGCTTCTACCAGGAGATCGGCCGCAAGGGCGGTGAGCTCGGAGGCAAAAAGGGCGGCGAGGCCGTGCGCGACAAGTATGGCCCGGCGTTCTACGAGGAGATTGGCCGCAAGGGCGGCCAAAAGGTTCGCGAGCTCATCGAGCAAGGCAAGAAGCGCCTCTTGTAGAGACGACTTTTTGAACATCGAGGTGCCAAAGGGGGCGACGGGAGGGGGGCACCTTCCACAACCACCGGAGGCAGCAAAAATGGCGGACGAGAAAAAGGGCGGGATGACCGTGGCAGAGGCCGGTCGCAAAGGCGGCGTGAAAGTCGCTGCTGAACGCGGCCGGGCCTTCTACGAACAGATCGGTCGCAAGGGCGGCGAGACAGTCAAGGCTGAGCGTGGACACGAGTTCTACGAGCAGATCGGCAGGAAGGGTGGCGAGTCCGTGCGCGCTTCCCGCGGTGCCGAGTTCTATTCGCAGATCGGCCACAAGGGCGGCCAGAAGGTCCGCGAGCTGATCGAGCAGGGCAAGCGGATGGCTCGCGAACAGGCGAGCAAGGCCGCGGCGCAAGCTCTGGACGAGCAGGGCAACCTGACGCCGAAAGAATAAATCCACCCCCCATCGAGGCGGGCCCGTTCGAACGGGCCCGCCTTGTGGCTTTTTGAATCTGCAGGAAATTGCGCCCGCGCGCGGCGCAGACGAACATGCGCGCCGTGCCGTCGAAGCCAGCGCCAATCCAGTCGATCGATCCGGTGCATCCGCAGCCGCGGCACATCGCCCGGGCGATCGAGATCTTGAACGCCGGCGGCCTCGTCGCCTACCCGACCGACACCTACTATGCGCTCGGCTGCGACGTCTTCCAGAAGAAGGCGATGGAGAAGCTGGCGCAGCTGAAGAGGCGCGACGACCGCAAGCCGTTCGCGTTTCTCTGCGCAGACCTGGGCGAGGTCGCCAAATACGGCATTGTCTCCAATGAGCATTATCGAATGCTGCGGCGGATCTTGCCCGGCCCCTACACGATCATTCTCGAAGCGACGCGCGTGGTGCCGAGGACGGCGCTGACCCGGCAGCGGCAGGTGGGCGTGCGCGTCCCCGATGCGCCCATCGCGCTGGCGCTGGTGCGCGCCCTGGGCCGGCCGCTCGCGACCACCAGCGCGGCGCTGCCGCCCGAGCTCGAGCCGTTGATCGACGCGCGCGACATCCAGGAGCACATCGGACATGGCGTGGAATTGATCCTCGACGGAGGCGTGACCTTGAACGAACCCTCGACCGTGCTCGACCTGACCGGGCCCGCGGTGGTGGTGCTGCGCGAAGGCAAGGGCGCGGTGGACGGAGTGCTGCTGTGAGCTTCGACGAGGCGGTGGACCGCTACCTGGGGCACTTGCGAGTGGAGCGCGGGCTCTTGCCGGCCACCATCGAAGCCTATGCCCGCGACCTGCGCGAGTATCTCGACTGGCTGCAGGCGGAGCAGGTCGAGGGCTTCGGCGGCATCAGCGAGTCGGTGGTGCTCAAGCACCTGGGCGCCCTGCAGCTGCGCGGGCTCTCGCGCACCTCGCAGGCGCGGCATCTCGCGGCGGTGCGCGGGCTGCACAAGTTCGCCAACGCCGAGGGTCTGTCGGCCGCCGACCCCAGCGAGGCGGTGGGCGCGGCGCGCGGCTCGCGGCGGCTGCCGGAGTTCCTGAGCCTGCCCGAGATCGATCGGTTGATGGAGCAGCCGGACGGCGCGAGCGCGGCGGGCCTGCGCGATCGGGCCATGCTGGAGGTGCTCTATGCCTCGGGGCTGCGCGTGTCCGAGCTGGTCTCGCTGCCGGTGGGCGCGCTCGATGCGCACGTCTTCGTCCTGCGGGTGCGCGGCAAGGGCGGCAAGGAGCGCATCGTGCCGGTGGGCGAGCGCGCGCGCGATGCGCTGAGCGCGTACCTGTCGGGGCCGCGGCAGAAGCTGCTCGGCATCAGGCGATCGATCGATCTCTTCGTCACGCCGCGCGGGGGCCGGATGACCCGGCAGGGCTTCTGGAAGCTGCTCTGCCGCTATGCGCGGGCGGCGGGCATCACCCGGCGCGTCTATCCGCACTCGCTGCGGCACAGCTTCGCCACCCACCTGCTCGAGGGCGGCGCGGACCTGCGCGCGGTGCAGGCCATGCTGGGCCACGCGGACATCAGCACCACGCAGATCTACACGCACGTCGATCGCGAGCGGCTCAAGGCCGTGATCGGCCGCCATCCACGGGCTTGATCGCGTATGGTGCGCGGCCATGTTTTTCGCCGCGCTCCTGCTCGCCGCCTTCTTCTGCCCGCCCGCCCAGCGGGTCGCGGCCGGCTTCGCGCAGCTCAAACAGGACCAGGCGCCCCTGCAGCTGAAGGCTTTGCCGGGCTGCGCGGAAGAACAGGTCGAAGGCGTCGATCTCTTCGCGTCGCGCCTGACCGGAGCCGGCGACAAGGTGTTGCAGGTGCGGGCGCGGGGCTGCGGGGTGCGTTCGCTGCGCATCGCCGTGCTGGTCCCCATCGAAGGCGGGGTCTGCAAGCTCTCCGGCGAGGACCTGTCTCTGGACCAGAAGGAAGACGACAAGCCTTGCACGGACGCCCCGGGAAAGCTCCCGCGCACGCTGGACTTCGTGAGAGGCACCATCCAGGTGCGCGATCAGTGCGGCTCCTGCGGCGACCCGGACGGCTCGGCCAGCAGCCGGAAGCTGTCGATCTTCAACGTCCAGGGCTGGCAGCTGAAAAAAATCTTCGAGACACCGCTGTGGGATTCGACTACCCAGGCGCAGGGCAGGCAGCTGGTCCAGACCTGGAAGGTGACGTTTGCCGGGGGCAAGCTGACCACCCAGCGCTGCGTCGAAGGCGGCCAGTGTGAAGACCCCGACGAGTTCATCTACTCGAAACCGGGCGGCAAGTACGTACGCAAGTAGGTTAGAATTGAAGGTTCGCCATGGCGCTCCACACACCAAAACGCGTCGTCTCCGGAATGCGGCCCACCGGCCGTCTGCACCTGGGCCACTTTCACGGGGCAGTGAAGAACTGGATTGAGATCTCCAAGACCGCCGAGTGCTTCTTCTTCTCGGCCGACTGGCACGCGCTCACCAGCGAGTACAAGGACACGAGCGGCGTCGGCCAGGCGCAGCGGGAGATGTTCGCCGACTGGGTGGCGTGCGGCCTCGACCCCGAGCGGTCGACGCTCTTCATCCAATCGCACGTGAAGCAGCACGCCGAGCTCTACCTGCTGCTGGGCATGATCGCCCCGCTGGGGTGGCTCGAGCGCGTGCCGACCTACAAGGAGCAGCAGGAGCAGCTGCGCGAGAAGGACCTGAACAACTACGGCTTCCTCGGCTACCCCGTGCTGCAGACGGCCGACGTCTCGCTCTACGGCGCCGACGCCGTGCCGGTGGGGCAGGACCAGGTCGCTCACATCGAGCTGTCGCGGGAGATCGTCCGCAAGTTCAACCACCACTTCGGCACGCCCGCGAAGCCGGTGCTGGTGGAGCCGCGCGCTTTTCTGACCGACGTGCCCAAGATCCTTGGCCTCGACGGCCGGAAGATGAGCAAGTCGTACGGCAACGCCGTCGAGCTGGGCGAGGACCCGGTGACGGCCCGCAAGCGGATCATGCAGGCGGTGACCGACCCGGCGCGCATGCGGCGCAACGATCCGGGCCACCCCGAGGTGTGTCCCATCTTCTACCTGCACAAGGCCTACAGCCCGCCTTCGACCATCGAGCTGGTGGACCGCGAGTGCCGGGTGGCGGGCATCGGCTGCGTCGACTGCAAGAAGATGCTGCTCGAGTCGCTGGTGCCGGCGCTGGAGAAGCATCGCGAGGCGCGGGCCGAGCTGGATCGCAATCCGGGCCGGCTGGATGAGCTGGTGCAGCTGGGAACGTCCAAGGCTTCGAAGGTGGCGGAAGAGACCATGACCGCCGTCCGCGAAGCGGTGAAGTTGCCCTGAGTGGACGCTCGACCTTCACAAGATGGCGCCGTCGCGCCGGCAGAAGCCGCGTTCGCGCTGGCGCTGCCGACGTTCGAGGGCCCCCTCGATCTGCTCCTGTCGCTCATTCAAGAACACAAGCTGGATATCTTCGACATTCCCATCTCCTTCGTCGTCGATAAATATCTCGAATATATGGAGTCGGCGCGGGCGTTGAGCATCGATCTGGCCGGCGAATACCTCCTGATGGCCGCGACGCTCGCGCACATCAAGAGCCGCATGCTGCTGCCGCGGGAAGAGTCGGCGGACGCTCCCGACGGCGAACCCGGCCCCGACCCGCGCGAAGAGCTGGTGCGGCGGCTGCTCGAGTACCAGAAGTACAAGGACGCGGCGGCCATGCTGAGCGCCGCGCCGCAGCTGGGCCGCGATGCCTTCGTCCGCCGCGCCCGCGAGGAGCTGCCGCTGGCGGCGGACGAAGCGGCATATCTCAAGTCTCCCGAGCTGTCGGTCTACCGGCTCATCGAGCTGATGGCGCGGGTGCTCAAAGAGCGGAAGATCGAGATTCCGCACGAGGTGTTCGTCGAGCGGCTCTCCATCGGCGACCGCATCGCGCACATCACCGACCGGCTGCGGGTGGAGGAGCGCATCACCTTCACCTCGCTCTTCCAGGACCTGAACGAGCTGGACAAGCACCGGGTGGTGCCCACGTTCCTGGCGGTGCTGGAGATGGCGAAGCTGAAGCTGATGAAGGTGCACCAGCCCGAGCGGCACGCGGAGATCTACCTCTCGCGCACGGCCGCGCTCTCGGAGACCGCGCCGGAAGGAGTCTCGCTTGACTACAGAGGGTGACAATCAAGGCGACTTGCCGGGCGTGCCGCAGCCGTCCGAGCCGCCTGCCGTTTCCGAGCCGCCGCCCGAGGCCGTGCTGGGCGACGAGGCCGAGCTGCACGCGGCTGTGCAGACGGAGTTCGCGCAGCTGAAGGAGGCCGCCCGCTTCGCCACGCCCGAGCGCGCCATGCAGGTGCTCGAGGCGCTCTTCTTTGCCGCCGAGAAGCCGCTCGATCTGCCCATGCTGGAGGAGACGACGCAGTTCGCGAAGGAGCTGATCTTCTCGTCGATCGCCGAGCTGTCCAAGCGCTATGCGCCTGGAGCCGGCGTCGTCCTCTTCGACCTGGGCGGGCGCTGGCAGCTGCGCACCGATCCGCAGGTCGGCGCCTATGTCCGCCGCATGCTGCAGGTGAAGCCCATGCGGCTCACCCGCGCGGCGCTCGAGACGCTGGCCATCGTCGCCTACCGGCAGCCCATCACGCGGCCGGAGATCGAAGACCTGCGCGGCGTCGACTGCGGCGCGGTCACCAAGGCGCTCTTGGAGCGCAAGCTCGTTCGCATTCTCGGCAAGAAGGACGAGCCGGGCCGGCCGCTGCTCTACGGAACCTCGAAGGAGTTCTTGGAGCTCTTCAACCTGCGCGACCTGACGCAGCTGCCGACGCTGCGCGAGTTCCAGGAGCTGTCGGAAGAGTCGCGCAAGATCGTCGAGGAAGAAACTCCCGCGCCGCCCGTGGCCGGCCTCACCGAGATGACCCCCGATCCGGCCGTCGCCGAGCGCTTGGCGCAGGCCGCGGTGGAGAGCGACGCCGCCCTGGCGCAGCTGGAGAGTGCTATGGAGCGGGCCGACGACAGCACCAAGAGCACCTCAGCCGTGCTCGATCCGCCCAAACCGCTTGAAGACCCTGCGCCACCAGCAGCGAAAGAAGAGTAGATGCCGCTCGAACGACTGCAGAAGATCCTCGCCCGCGCCGGCATCGCCTCGCGGCGAAAGGCCGAGACCCTCATCGAAGAGGGCAAGGTCACCGTCAACGGCAAGATCATCCGCGAGCTGGGCAGCAAGGCCGACCTGGACGACGACGTGGTGGCGGTCGAGGGCCGCACCATTCGCGAGACGGAAGAGCGCGTCTATCACGTGCTCTACAAGCCAGCGGGCTGTGTGACGACGCTGAGCGACCCCGAAGGACGGCCGACCATCAAGCGCTATCTGGAGCACGTGCCCGAGCGCGTCTATCCGGTGGGGCGGCTCGACTACGACGTCGAAGGCGCGCTGATCATCACCAACGACGGCGACCTGGCCTATCAAATGATGCACCCGCGCTTTGGCGTGAAGCGCACCTACCTGGCCAAGGTGCACGGCGTGCCGGAAGAGAAGCAGATCGAGCAGCTCTTGAAGGGCGTGCGGCTGGAAGATGGCCGCGCCAAGGCGCTGGAGGCTTCGCTGCACTCGCGAACGCCCCGGAACACCTGGGTGCGCATCGTCGTCGCCGAAGGGCGCCAGCATCTGGTGAAGCGCTTGATGGAGGCGGTGGGGGCGCCGGTGCAAAAGCTCTTCCGCTCGGACTACGGCGGCATCGGCGTCAATGGCTTGCGGCCGGGCGAATCGCGCGAGCTGACCAAGGCCGAGATCGCGCACCTGCGCTCGCAGTCGGGCAAGAAGGCCGTGGCCTCCGACCGGCCGGCGCCAGTCTCGCTGCCGGCGCGGCGGCACGGGCATGGGGCGCCGGCGCCGGGCGGCAGGCCGCGTCAGGGACGGCGGGCCAACACCCGTTGAACGCGAGTGAGCAGTCGCTGGCAGCAAACGAGACAAAAGCCGGAAAATCGCGTTAGAAAGCCAGCCCATGGCCACCAGCTCGACCGTCAACACCCGCGCGCTCAAGGACGAGGTCGCCGAGCTGCTTCGCAAGAGCAAGTTCGCTGAAGCGACGGAAGTGCTGGAGCGCCTGGCCCGCGCCGAGCCGAAGGAGATGACCCACCGGCTCAAGCTGGGCGACACCTATCGCCGGCTGGCGCAGACGCAGAAGTCCATCGCCGCCTATCAGCACGCGGCCAAGTTCTTCGGCGACGAGGGCCAGCTCATCAAGGCCATCGGCGCGGTGAAGATCATCCTCGAGCTGGATCCGAAGAACGCCGAGGCGCAGGCGCAGCTGGGAGAGATGAACCAGCGCCGCCTGGGCAAGGTGACCTTGGAGAGCGCCGGGCTGCGGGCGCCCAAGGCCATTGGCGGCGGCGCGCGCGCGACCTCCGCGATCGAGCTCGACGACGCTTCGGCGGCGGCTTCGGCCGTGAGCAGCGTGATGCAGATGGAGCTGGACGTCGGCGACGACGACGAGCCGCTCGAGTTGGACGACGGCAAGCCTGCCCGCCGCGGAGTCGCGCCCGGCGGCGGGCCTGTTCTCAAGAAGAAGCCGCCCCAGGATCGCGTGCCGGGGCCGCCTCCCAAGATCCGGCCGACGTTCGATCTGGGTGTCGACACGCCCATCGACGTCTCGGTGGTGACTCCGCAGATGCCGCAGCCGGGAAAGCCGCCGGGAGCGACCGCCAGGCCCGCGAAGGCGACGGCGCCCATCGAGTTCGATCCGGAGGATCTGGTCGACACCGAGGCGATGCCCATTGAGCTGGACCCGAGCGAGCTGGTCTCGCTGGACGAGCCGATGCCTGCTCCCAAGGCCGCGCCGAAGCCGGTGGTGGCCGCGCCCAGGGCTCCGCCGCCGGTCGCGAAGAAGCCCGAAGCGCCGTCGTCCATCACCGTCAGCGACGAGATCGACTTCGAGGACGAGGACGACGACGTGCCGGCCCCGAAGGCGGCTGCCTCCTCGCTCAAGGCCGCGCCCATCGCCGACCTGCTCTCCGCCGGAGCGGAAGAGGAGGTGGAGCTGCTCTCCATCGCCTCCGACGAGGAGGTCCTGGGCGAGCGCCCCATGGCGAACGCCCGGCTCACTCCCGACGAGGCAGACCTCGACACGGCCTTCGGCAACATCTCGCCGCAAGCCAAGGCCGCGCCCAAGAAGGTGCCGGCCAAGAAGGTGCCGCTCTTCGACGACCTCACCCAGGACGCGTTCGTCGAGCTGGTGAACAAGCTCGACTACCACCGCCAGGTGCCCGGCCAGCTGATCATCCGCGAGGGCGATCCGGGCCGCAGCTTCTACGTCATCGTCGAGGGCAGGGTTCGCATCTACAAGACCGGCGAAGACGGCAAGGAGATCACGCTCGCGCACCTGGGCGAGGGCGCTTTCTTCGGCGAGATGGCGCTGCTCTCGGGCGCCCCGCGCGCCGCCAACGTCGTGGCCGAAGAGGACACCGAGCTGTTGGAGGTGACGGACGTTGTGCTGCGCGAACTGGCCGCCAAGCACCCGCCGGTGGTCAACTCGCTCAAGACCTTCTACCGGCAGCGGCTCTTGAACAACGTCATGGCCATCTCGCCGCTCTTCAAGGACTTCGATCCGCAGGAGCGCAAGGCCATCGCCGAGAAGTTCCGCATGAAGCAGGCCGCGCCCAACGAGGTGATGATCACCGAAGGCAAGAGCTCCGATGGACTCTACGTCGTGCTCCACGGCTCG
>DATBAA010000757.1:0-2144 GCA_036271755.1 Myxococcales bacterium
GCGCGTTGTAGAGGTAGCCGATGTGCCCGTCGGCCGAGGCAAAGACGACGTTGAACATGGGAATGGCCTGCTCGCCCAGCGCCGCCTTCAGCTCCGCGATCGATTGCGCGCGGTTCATGCGGTACCACTCTTCGGCGGTGAAGGCGCTGCGCTCGCGGCCGGCCCAGCGCAGCGCGTACGAATGCCCGTGCGCTTCGAAGACCGGGCCCTGCGCCGCCTCGTGAAACGTCAGCGGAATGGGAATGGTGGCAAAGCCGAGATCGACCTGCAGGCTGAACTTGCGGTCTTGCAGCGGCACCCAGGCGCCGTCGAGCTTTTGCTTTCCGTCTTCTATCTCCAGCTCATAAGCATCGACGGTGGCCGGCGAGTTGACGGTGTGCGCCCAGCCGACCTTCTCGTTGAAGCCGTGCAGCACCATCGGCGCGCCGGGAAAGAGCCCGCCGTACATGTTCCAGCCCTCTTCGCTCACCACCTGCGCCTCGTACCAGGCCACCGGCCCTTCCCACGGCTGATGTGAGTTGATGTTCAGACGAGTCACTCCTTCGGTGGAGCGAAACGGCATCAAAGCGTGCGCATTGGAGCCGTCTGCCGGACCGCCTTTGGAGATCAGGTCGCCGGCCTTCGGGCCGTGCTTGCGCAGAGCCTGGAGAAGCTCCGGCATGCCCAGCAGCAGCGGCATCTTGTAGACGAAGCCCGCTGCCACGTCCTTGCCGGTATAAGGCAAGAGCCGCGCGTCCGATTCATCTGGATGGAGCGCCGCATAGAGATTCATTCCATCTGCATAACCATCCAACAGGGCGCGCGTGCGCGGGTCGAGCTTGGGCCACTGCTCGTCGACCGACTCGCGTACGCCGACGAGGCCTGACAGGTAATCGGCGAGAATGGCCGTGGGAGTGAGATGCAATAAAGAGAGCTTTCCGTTGGAGGCCGCGCCCACGTCGCGGATGGTGGGCCAGTCGTCCTCGGCGTGCGCATAGGCGAGGCCGAACGCGGCGTCGGCGTCGGTCTTTCCAAAGACATGCGGAACGCCAAAGCTGTCGCGTAGGATCCGCACCCGCTGCGCCCGCTCGAGCAGCTCGGGCGAAGGCTTGCGAATCTGGTGATGCAGCAGGTAGCGCGTGAACGCCGAGCCCGCGAGCGCGACGATCACGAGCGCGAGGATCTTCAAGAAGCGCAAGTCACACCTTGGCCACGGAGACGGGAACGCCGCTGAAGGCCGCGTTTCCCGAGAGCGCGTCGATGGAGAGCTCGTCGGTCAAGTCGTTGAGGCTGGCTCCGGCGTGCGCCGCGGCCACGCCCAGCGCGGTCCCGGCGCCGCCGTGGCCCCAGCCGTGCGGCAGGCTGACCACGCCGCGCAGCACGTCGGCCGAGACGCCGACGGGCACTTCCACCGCGCCCGCGCGCGACTGCACCCGCACCTGCGCGCCGTTGTCCAGGCCGCGCTCGGCCGCGTCGTCGGGATGCATCAGCAGCACGCAGCCCGGGGGCCCTTTCACGAGGCGCAGGCTGTTGTGCATCCACGAGTTGTTGCTGCGCAGCGCGCGCCGGCCAATCAGCACCAGACCGCCTTGCAAAGGCCTCGCGAGGCCTTCTTCCAGCCGCGCGAGGTCGTTCAGATAGATCTCCGGCGCGAGGTTCACCTGCTTCATCCGGCCCGGCTCGAGCGGCCCCAGATCGAGGCCATGAGGAGAGCGCAAGAGCTTGCGCACCGAGAGCTTGTGCGGGCCGAAGCGGAGCAGCAGATCGAGGAGCCGCCGCGGCCCCAGGAGCTTCGAGGCCTTCAAACCAATGCCGCGCTGAAAGCCCTGCTTGCCGCCGCCGTGCTTGCGCACGCTCATGGCCAGATCGAGCAGCACGTCGAAGTCGCGCCTCACCCCGGGCGGCGGGTCGACCAGCGCTTCGACATAGCGAGCCGCATTGCGAACCGACAAGGCATAGAAGATCAAATCATAGTGATCGCGTTCGAAGCCGAAGCTGGTGGGGAGGATGAGGTTGGCGTGGCGCGTGGTCTCGTTGCGATAGAGATCGATCGAGACCATGTATTCGAGGCTGCCGAGCGCGCGGTCCAGCCGCTTTCCGTTCGGCGTCGAGAGCACCGGATTGCCGGCGAAGGTGATGAGCGCGCGGACGCGGCCGTCGCCCTC
>DATBAA010000758.1:0-6404 GCA_036271755.1 Myxococcales bacterium
CTTCGACCTCGCGACTTATGACGTGGGCGGTCAAAGCCTGCGCGTCGGCGCGATGATCTGCACCGAGCTGATGTTCAACGAGCGCGCGCGGGCCTACGGAAAAGCCGGCGCCGAGCTCATCGTCGCGCCGCGCGCCAGCGGCCGGAATCCCGCCTCGTGGCGGACGGCGGCCTCCATGGCCGCGCTCATTTCGGGCTGCTACGTGGTCAGCTCCAACCGCGTGGGGCCTTCCGACGGCGGGCCGGTCTTCGGCGGAACGGGCTTCGCTTATGGCCCCGACACCACCGCGCTGGGACAGACCACGCCGGACGAGCCCCTGGCCGTCGTCGAGCTCGAGCTGGTGTCGTCCCACCAACAGAAGAGCCAATACCCTTGTTATGTTTCTGAGTGAGTTCAGCCTCCGCCGTTCGGCCTCTTGCCGATCAACCTATCGAGTCTTATGGTTTCTCCCCTGACGTAAAAAGAAAGGGGGTGAGATCAAATGGAGATCAAGACCAACGTTCGCGCGGGCATGCTGAAGGGGGCTCGTTAGTTGATCTGCGGCAGACCGGGGTCGCCTCGACCCCGGTCTGTCGCACACAGCATCAGAAGTGAAGGCTGTACTGGGCGGTCGCTGGAGTGAAGCCCGTCTGCCGCTGATCCGCGACCGGCGCGGGGGCATACCCGGCGCTGGACCAGGTGGTGGCATCGACGATGCCGAGGATCAGGCCGATGCCGGCGCCGACGCCCGCGCCGATGAGCACCGGCCGCTGCCAGTTGCCCCAGTCTCCGTTGTTGTTGTTCTCCTTCTGGTAGATCGCGTAGCCGCCGCCGGCCGCCGCGCCCAGGAAGGCGCCGCCGAAGGTGTCGCGAACGACCACGCCGACCGGGAAGACGCGCTCGTGGCGCACCTCCAGCACCTCGTCGGGCAGCCCTTGCTTGGGCGCCGGCTGTACTGGCTGCTGCAGCGTCATGCTCTGCGCGTGCAGAGCGAAGGAAGTGGTTAGAGCCAATGAGAAGGCGAGGATGAGTTTGCGCATGGTTTCTCCGTTGCGATCAACGTGTTGACCATGGGCCGTTCCGCGCAAGCCTCGGCCGCCCGTGCGACGGCTCGCCTGCTCACTGCCTGGACAGCAGCGTGAGGCCGCTCAACGTCAGCGCGATGCCCAGCACTTTGACGAGCGAGAACGAATCGCGAAAGACGAAGATGGAGATGGGAATGAGCAAGAGCGCCGCCGCGCCGTTCACCGCCGCGCCCGACCACTGCAGCACGTCGCCGCTGCGATAGGCGAGCAGGAAGCCAATCTCGATGAGCACGATGCCGCCCCCTAGCGCCAGCACCGGCCAGGTGGCGACCTGCGAGAGGCTGATGCCGCCGGCGAAGAACGGCGCCGAGATCCCGCAGAGCACGAAGGCGATGGCATAGACCGCCATCAAGAGCACCATCGGGTTGGCGCTGGAGGAGATGGTCTTCTGCCCCAGGTGATAGGTGACGTTGCCGGCGGCGGCGAGCGCGAGGAAGAGCAGGGTCTGCTTCATCCCTGGAGCTTACTCCGCGCAGCGCGACGATCATCGGAAGCAGGCGCGCAAGACCAGGTGCGTGGGCAGATAGACAAGGCCCATCAGGGAAGCCGCGACGATGGCGAAGTGAAGTGGGCCCAGCGCCCTTCCCCATGGCGTTTGAAAGACGAAGTTGAGGTTAGCCTGGCTGCCTGGGAGAAGCGAGACCCCGAGCACGGCGAGCGCGATCGCGCACTGCAGGAGAAAGCCTCGCCGATCGTAGCCCATCCGGCGCAGCGACAAGACGAGCAGCACGGGCAGGACGACGTGAAAGAGCGAGAGCAGCCTCACCGCGAGCGGGAAGGAGCTGTCGAAGAGGTACTCGGTGCCGCCGAAGAGGTGCCTTCCCGAGAGCAGGCGCCAGAGCACGTCCAGATCCCAGGCTACGTCCAGCACGATGCTGGCGATGGCCTGGCTTGCGAGCAGGAGCGGACTGCCCAGCCAGAACCCCGCGCAGGTGAGAATGACCGCCACGTCGCAGAGGTGGAGAAAGTTGGCCCAACCCCACGTCCGCGCATAGACAGGAAACCAGAACAGCAACCACGCCAGCGCGGCCCAGCGCGCCTTCGGAAACGGATGGGCTTCTGATAGCGTCGGCACGTGGCGAATACCCCCTCCTTCGTACAACACTCCCTGGATCTCTTCGCGCCGCTGGGCGAGGTCACCGCGCGCAGGTTGTTCGGCGGCCACGGCCTGTACCAGGGCGGCATCATCTTCGGCCTGCTCGATGACGGCGAGCTCTTCTTGAAGACCGACGACCTCTGCCGGCCGGCGTTCAAGGCCGCGGGCGGCACGTGCTGGACGTATCCCAGCCCGGAGGGACCAATGGAGACGAGCTACTTCCGGCCGCCCGCGGAGGCATTGGAGGACGCGGACTCCATGCGCAAGTGGTTCGATCTGGCGGTGGCGGCGTCGAGGCGGGCCGTCGCGAAGAAGAAGAAGCCCGCGAGAAAACAGAAGCCCGCGAAGAAGAAGAAGAGATGAGCCGAAAGTCTTTGGTTCAAAGATACATGCAGTAAGTCTTGCATTACCGCGAATCGCGTTCGCGCTTTGTTCATTGCCAGTCACCCACCCACCGGCGCGGGCGGACGCAGGGCGAATCTTCGCCGCGATCTTCCCTCTGCCGCGGCCGTCTTTGCCCTCTCATTCCGGCGATCTTGCGATAGCGAGCTGATAACCCGGCTCATATGGCTGAATCTCCGCCTGTTGCTTCGAAAAAGCTCCTCCTCTAGGTTCCCGCCATCAAATCAAACGAACTCACTTGGAAACTAAGTGAGACGAAAGGGAGGGGGTGAAATCACATGGAGATCAAGACCAACGTTCGCGCCGGCCTCATCAAGACCCGCGCTTAGTCTCAGCCTCTCTGCTCACTCTTCATTCCAGCCTGGAAGGAGGTGAAATCACATGGAGATCAAGACCAACGTTCGCGCCGGCGTCAGCGCGGGCCCGAAGACCCGCGCTTAGTCAGCGCGTGGCCCCGACAATAGAAAAATTGGTGGCAGGGCCGGGGCGATACCCCGGCCCGTCACGTTCAAGGGACCGCTTCCCCGCGCCGCTGCATCTCGAACTGCCCGCGCGAGTCCAGCGCGGACACCTTGCCGGCGCGAATCCAGCAGAAGCGGCTGATGAGCGCGCCGGTCATGAAGCTGAGCGCGGCCGCCCAGCGGCCGGCGGGCGTCGCGCCGAGGAAGATGCGCAGCAGGAGCGACGCGGGACCTTCGAGCATGCCGGAGATCAAGAACGCAACGCCGAGGCCGCCGTGGTGCATGGGCGCGTTCACCTTCGTGCGCCGCAAGAGGAACCAGGCCTCGAGCAGCGTCTCCACTCCCGACGCGAAGAAGCCCAGGAGGTGCGTGGCGGGAATGAGAAACCCCGCCAGCTCGCAGATGCCGGCGGCGCTGCCCAGGCCCGAGCAGAGGAAGTGGATTGGCAGCACGACGCGGTTCTTGAACCAGACGGGAATCGCGGTCGCGCCGATGAGCACGGCGGTGTAGCTCGCGAGCAGAAGTCCGGTGACGGTGGAGCCGATGCCGCCCAGCCAGCGCAGGGCAGTCACCAGCCCGCCGTCGAAGCCCCAACGCGGCAGCTCGACCGCGGCCAGCGCGGTGGCGATGGCTCCGGAGAAGGCGACCAGGATCCAGGCGCCCATCGACATGGCCGAGCGCCACTTGAAGACGCGCATCATGTTGAGGAAGCGCGCGGGCCGGCCCAGGTCGGCGATGAGCAGCGCCGGGCAGACCAGCGCGCCGACGAAGCCCACCCACACCAGCAGGCGAATCAGCGCGGGATCGGCGCCGAAGATCTGCGCTGCAAAGGCGATGCAGGCCGAGACGCCCGAGATGCCGCCGATGAAGAAGTAGAGCGGCACCTCCCAGGTCCAGACCGGCGGCTTCAGCGCGGGCAGCCCATAGTAGGGATCGCGCCCTTGAATCTGCGGGTGCGCGGTGATGCCGGCGGTGGGATGGCTCGCGAGCTTGCCCTCGGAGGCCAGCTGCTTGATCTCTTCGAGCCGCTGCTCGCTGATCTTGCTCATTGTAGGGCGAACGCGGCGCAGATGGCGCCGAAGAGGACCGTGGCCGAGATCAAAGCCGAAGTCCACGCGCTCTTCAAGTACGCGGTGGGGACCTCGGGCGCGGGCGGCAGGTTGTAGTTCTCGGGCTCGCCGAGAATGACCGAGATGGCGTTGATGCCGCCAACCGTTGTCCCGGTCGGGTTGTAGACCTGGGCGTCGGTGTAGCCGCGCTCTTTCAATTCCACCACGCGCGCTTCGGCCCGCGGAGCCAGCTCGGAGAGCAGCCCGAACTGGATGGAAGTGGTGGGGCAGGCGGTGGCGCAGGCGGGCTTGAGGCCGACCTTCTGCCGGTCGTAGCAGAAGGTGCACTTGAAGGCGCGGCCGTCGGTGGGGCGCTTGTCGATGACGCCAAACGGACAGCTCACCACGCAGTAGCCGCAGCCGTTGCAGACATCGGGCTGCACGTAGATGCCGCCCAATTCCGTGCGGACGATGGAGCCGGTGGGGCAACCTTCCAGGCAGCCCGAGTTCGCGCAGTGCTTGCAGACGTCGGAGAGGAACGTCCAGCGGAACGGCGTGTTGGTCTCCGCGATCTGCGGGCCAGCCACGACCGGCTGCTCGAGGAACATCACGTGCCGCCAGGTGGAGGCCCCGAGCGCTTCGGTGTTGTCGTAGCTGAGGCCGCTCCACTGGAAGCCGTCTGCTGGAACGTCGTTCCACTCTTTGCAGGCCACTTCGCAGGCCTTGCAGCCGATGCAGAGCGTGGCGTCGGTGAGAAATGCGGTCGTGCTCATTTGGCGGCTTCCTTGTACAGCACGTGAGTGCCGCCGCTCACCGCCGGCACCAGCTGGCCGATGGCCTCGACGTTGTCCGCGCGCTTGCCGCGCAGCACCGCGCAGAGCACGCCTTTGGTTTCCATGATTCGCACGTTCGGCTCTTCCGAGAAGGCGATCAGGTCGTTGCCGATGTCGCCCTTCACCAAGCCGTTGTGGCCCCAGTGGAACGGCATTCCCACCTGCTCGACGGTCTGGCCGTTGATGGTCAAGGACTGCATGCGGCTGGTGACCGCGGCGTGCGCCTCCACCGCGCCGCGGCGGGTAATCACGGTTACCCAATCGCCGTTGCGAATACCTAACGAAGTCGCCAGCTCGACCGAGATCTCCGTGAACAGCTCTGGCTGCAGCTCTGCCAGATGCGAGAGGAAGCGCGACATACCGCCGGCCGTATGATGTTCGGTCAATCGATAGGTGGTCAATACATAAGGGAAGAGCGGATCGGGCGACATGGCCATGGCATTGCCCGGCTGCGGCAAGCTATTGGACGCGGGGTTGGTCTGCCGCGTGTACATGGCGTTGCGCACCGGAGATTCGAGCGGCTCGTAGTGAGTTGGCAATGGGCCGTCGTTCAAACCTTCCGGCACCCAGAGCCAGCCCAGGCCGTCGGCGTGGAGGATGAACGGCTTGTCTCCCAAAAGCGCTGCGTCGCCCTCCGCGCCTTCCGGAGGCACGTGGTCGGGCGCCTTGGTGGCCACGAAGTCGGGCACGTCGTCGCCTACCCACTTCTTCTGCGCGGCGTCCCACCAGACGAGCTTCTTGCGCTCGCTCCACGGAGTGCCGTCGGGGCGCGCGCTGGCGCGGTTGTAGAGCACGCGGCGATCCATCGGCCACGCCCAGCCCCAGCCGTGGCCGTGGAAGTCTTTCGAGGCGCGCTCGTTGGCCTTGTTCTGTCCTTCGGCCGGGAAGACGCCCGAGTAGATCCAGCAGCCGCACGTCGTCGAGCCGTCGGCCTTCAGCGCCGCGAAGCCCGGCACCAGCTTCTTGTCGGCCGTGGTCCAGCCGTTGATCTCTTTCAAGATCGATTCGGCGACGGGCTCGTGGTGCGGACCCTCGACCGGATAGTCCCAGGTCAAAGCGAGCAAACCTTGATTGCGCGGCTTCACGTCCTTGCGCGCCTTCTCCTTCATGCGCAGGCCGAGATCGTACATGAACGCGTTCTCGCTGCGGCTGTCTCCCGGCGGCTCCACCGCCTTCTCGCGCCACTGCAGCAGGCGCTGGGTGTTGGTGAAGGTGCCGTCCTTCTCGGCGTGGCCGGCGGCCGGCATCAAGAAGACTTCGGTCTGGATGTCTTCGGTCTTGAGCTCGCCGCGGCGGACCTCGGGCGAGTCGAACCAGAAGGTGGCGGTCTCGGTCTCCACCATCTCGCGGACCACCAGCCACTTGAGCTTCATCAGGCCGCGCCGCTCCATGCCGGCGTTGGGGCCCGCGACGGCCGGGTTCTGGCCCATGACGAAGAGGCCGTCCACCTTGCCCTCGAGCATCTCCTTCCAATAGCCCTGGTGCGAGTGGTCGCCGGT
>DATBAA010000759.1:0-5572 GCA_036271755.1 Myxococcales bacterium
CGATGCGGCCCAGGCCATCCAGAAGCTCAGAGCGGCCGGCGTGAAGATCATCACCATCGCCAATTTCAGCCCCAAGATGCTCAAAGACAACGCGGACCACGCCGGCATCACCGGGCTCTTCGACGAGCTCCTCAGCACCGAGGTCAACCGGACCTACAAGCCTGACGCCAATGCCTACGAGCTGGGGATGAAGCACCTGGGACTGCGAAAAGACGAAATCGTCTTCGCGGCTTTCGGCGGCTGGGACGCCTACGGCGCGAAGAAGTTCGGCTACACGACCTTCTGGTGCAACCGTTTCCACCAGCCGCTCGAAAAGCTAGGAATCGAGCCTGATGCTACGTCCACGGGAATCGACGGTCTGCTCGAGGTCGTCCTCGGGCGTGAAGGCTAGCTTTCACTCGAATCGTCGGCTTCCGGAGTCAGCCAGACCGCGGAGTCGTGCTCTGAAACCTCCAGCGCCGTGAGGTCGCGGCCGAAGCAGGGGCCGTTGCGGCAGGCGCCGGTCGCGGGGTCGAAGAGCGCCCCGTGGGCCTGGCATTCGATGGCGCCGCCGCCGGTGAAGAGCCGTCCGTCGCCGCGATCGACGGGCTCGCCGCGGTGGGGGCAGAAGTTCAAGTAGGCGCGGACGGAGCCGTCGGCGAGGCGCAAAGCGAAGCCTTCGCGCTGGACGGGCCCGAAGCGGCCAGGCACGGCTCCCAGTTCGAAACGGACGGACTCGCCCGGGCGTAAAGAAGCGCTCTCGAAGAGCTTCATTTCGGAGAAGGCGCGATCCAGGGAATCTCCGCCGCGCCGGCGCGAACGCTGGCGGCCCGGGCCATCACGAAGAGCAGGTCGGAGAGCCGGTTGATGTACGCCAAGGCCTCCACCGAGACCTCCGAGATGCGCGAGAGCTGCACCATCGTCCGCTCCGCCCGGCGGCAGACGGTCCGCGCCAGGTGCAGCACCGCTCCCGGCCGCGAGCCGCCCGGCAGCAGGAAGTACTTCTGCGGCGGTAGCTCGGCGGTCAGGCGATCGATCTCTCCCTCCAGGCGGGTCGAGTCCCCGGGCGCGATCCGCGGAACGGTCTTGGGAGCTTTCTCCAGATCGGGCGTGGCCAGCTCGGCGCCCAGCGTGAAGAGCTCGACCTGCAGCGAATCCAGAAGGGTCCGCAGGTCTCCGGAAGGCAGCTCCTCGCGGGCCACGCCGAGCACGGAGTTGAGCTCGTCGACGTCTCCGTAAGCCGCCACGCGCAGGTCGTCCTTGCCCACCCGCGGCCCGCCAAAGAGCCCGGTCGAGCCGTCATCTCCACGACGCGTATAGATCTTCGACAAGCTGCCTCCCGCGCAAAGCGATAAGCTCGAACCCATATGCACCGCAAGGGCATTCACTGCGGCTCGATCGCCATGGGAGACGCCCTCCGGGCGAAAGGCCTCGACTTGCCCGAGGAGCAGGTCTTCGGGCTGGGCGCCGGCCTGGCGTTCTCGCTGCACGACGGGGACACGAGCCTCACGCCTCCCCAGGGCGGGCGCTTCTTCGTCGGCCGCAGCGCGTCGTTCGAGAGCGACCTCTGCGAGCTGCTCGAGGCGAACCTGGAAGAGCGACATTACGAGAGCGCCGAACAGGCGGACCTGAAGCCCGGTGACCTCGTCTATACCGACCTCTTCCAGCTTCCGTACCTGGGAGCGCACGGCCACTGGTTTGGGCACCTGATCGTCGTGGACAAGATCGAAGGCAGCGAAGCCTTTGTCTGGGACAACGAGCAGCCAGAGCGGCAAAATATCGGGAAAAGCCAGCTCCTGAAGGCCTTGAGCGAAGCTGCGCCGGTGCAGCACGGGACGGGCGTGACGGTGCTGCATGTGAACAGCGTTCACGAGACCCTGCCGGCTGACGCCGCGAGAAAAGCCATCTTGAGAAACGCATTGCAGATGACCGAGCAGGCCGCCCCGGGAGAAGGCCTGAATGGCATCGAGCAGCTCGCGGAAGAGTTCGACGGCTGGCGCAAGGCCGAGGACTGGCCCAGGCGCGCCCGGCTGGCCGCGCAGGTGATCGAGAAGCGCGGCTGCGGCGGCGGCCTCTTCCGGAGAATGTACGCCCGCTTTCTCAAACAAAGCCTTCCCGCACTAGAGCCGCTGTGCCTAAAAGCCGCGGACGCTTGGACCGCCTTCGCCGAAAAGCTCGAAACCCGCCAGATCAGGGCCTGCGCCGGCGCCGAACGCGCGCTCTGGTCTCGCGCACTGGAGCTGTGCGAATGAGACGCATCGCAGCCCTACTGCTCATCGCCGCTTGCGGCGGCATGAAAGACCCCGCGTCGGTGGCCGACAACTTCGTCGACAAGTACTACGTCGAATCCGACCAGGACCGCGCGCTGCCCTTCACCACGGGCGTCGCCACCATGCGCTTGCACGAAGAGCTGAAGCTCACCGCGGAGGCCCGCGGCGGCAACACCGGCGGCCTGCAAGTCCGCCCCGAGCGCGTCTACTACAAGCGCCGCGGCACGGGCGGCGCGGGCGACAAACGAAGCTTCGAGTACGAGATCGACATCCGCCCGCAAGGCGGCGGCAACCTGCAGCGCATCGCGAAGGTAGATCTGGCCAAACAAGGCGACGGCAGCTGGCGCGTCTCCGACTTCTCCGAGACGCAACCAAAATGAAGCTCGAATACAAAGTGAGCGCCGATGCCTCCGGGCAGCGGCTCGACAAGTTCCTGCGCAAGCGCCTCGAGACCCTGCCGCTCAGCCATTTGTACAAGCTGGTCCGCACCAAAAAAGTGCGAGTGAACGGTGTTCGCGCGGAGATCGCGCAGCTCTTGCAGCAGGGAGATCAGATCACCGTCCACGTCCTGCAAGCCGCGCAGCCGCCGCCCAAGGAGCCGCGCGCCGTGCCGCAGGACTTCGGCGTCCTCTACGAAGACGAGCACCTGATGGCCTGCGACAAGCCAGCGGGCCTCGCCATCCACCCCGGCACGGGGCTCAGCGGCGCGACGCTGGTCGACGAGGTCCGCGCCTACCTCGAGCGCCAGGGCCTGCAGATCCCCGAGGGCGAGTTCAAGCCCAGCCCGGCGCACCGCCTCGATCGCGAGACGAGCGGCGTCGTCATCGTCGCCAAGACCCGCCAGGCGATGGTGAAGCTGACCGAGATCTTCACCGCCGGTGAAGCCGACAAGACCTACTACGCGCTCGCCAAGGGCCGCTTCCAGAAGGAGTCCGGCAGCATCGACCTTCGTCTGGCCGAGCACCAGCAGTCGCAAGAGAACAAGAGCAGCCGCGGCGTGAACATGCAGACCGCGCTGACCCACTGGAAGAAGCTGGCCGGCGGCCCCGAGGCGACGCTGCTCGAGCTGACCATCGAGACCGGCCGCACCCACCAGATCCGCCGTCACCTGGACGCCATCGGGCACCCGGTGGTCGGAGACGCCAAGCACGGCGACTTTCCCTTCAACCGCATCGCCCAGAAGCAGTGGGGGCTGAAGCGCATGTTCCTGCACTCGGCGCGCCTGTCGCTCGCGCACCCGATCACGAAAAAGCGGCTGCAGCTCGTCTCTCCGCTGCCCAAAGAGCTGCTCGACTGCCTGCCCAGGGCGCAAATCGTCTGGCGACCGCCCAACAGCTGACTAAAGTTCGACGTGACGGCGGCCCTCAAAGCGTAGGATGGAGCCATCATGGCCAGTCGCAAAAAGATCGCGCTCTTCATCGCCGTGCCGCTCTTGACCCTGGCGGCCGTCGCGGGCGTGGCAGGCTTCGTCGGATACCTCACGCTCTCGAAGGGGCTGCCCTCCATCGACTGGGCGCGCAACTACCGGCCGCCCATCGTCAGCACGGTGTGGAGCGGCGACGAGCAGCTGGTGGGCGAGTTTTACAGCGAGCGCCGGGTGGTGGTGCCGTACGAGAAGATCCCCAAGAAGTTCAAGCAGGCGCTCATCGCCAGCGAGGACGCGACCTTCTTCGAGCACTCGGGCATCAGCTACGCGGGCATCGCGCGCGCCGTCTGGTCGAACCTGCGCCACAAGCGCGGCATCGGCGGCTCGACGCTGAGCCAGCAGACCGCGAAGGCCATCCTCGCTTCGGCAGAGGGCGTGAAGGCCGCCCACGCGCGCAACCTGCGCCGCAAGCTGCGCGAGTTCCTGCTCACCCGCAGGCTCGAGGCCAACTTCGACAAAGAGCACATCCTCTGGCTCTACATGAACGAGGTGTATCTCGGGCACCAGAGCTACGGCGTGCAGGCCGCGGCGGAGAACTACTTCCGCAAGAACGTCTGGGAGCTGTCGCTGCCCGAGATCGCGCTCCTGGCGGGCCTGCCGCAGGCGCCGTCCGAGTTCTCGCCTTTCTCGCATCCGGAGAAGGCCAAGGCGCGCAGATCTTATGTTTTACGGCGCATGTTCGAAGAGGGCATGATCAGCGCGGCCGAGCGCGAGCAGGCCGACAGCGCGCCCATCAAGGTCTTCCCGGTGCAGGACATCTTCCGCGAGACGTCTCCTTATGTAACGGAACATATCCGCCGCGATATCGTTGCCCGCTATGGCAATGAACGGCTCTTGAACGACGGCCTCAAGGTCTACGCGACGGTCGATCTCGAGCGCGAGCACGACGCCATCGCCGCCACCATCAAGGGCGTCATCGAAGCCGACCAGCGCCAGGGCTATCGCGGCGCCTTGCTGCACCTGCCGCAGAAGGACTGGGACGACTTCGCCAAGAAGGAGCAGGCGTTCCTGGAGGGCGACGGCAAGAACGATCAGGTCATCGCCGCGCTGGTCACCGGCCTCGACGACAAAGGCAAGTCGGCGGAGATCCGCGTCGGCAAGCAGAAGGGGCACATCCCCATCGATCAGGCCTCCTGGGCCCGCAAGCCCAACCCGGAGGTGAACTCCGAGTTCGGCCGCATCGTGTCGCTCAAAGGCGTGCTCAGCGCCGGCGACGTGGTGCTGGTCCGCGCCAACGAAAAGAAGGAGCACGAGTGGCGGCTGGAGCAGGAGCCCAAGCTGCAGGGCGCGCTCATCTCCACCGACCCGAACAGCGGCTACGTGGTGGCGATGATCGGCGGTTACGACTTCGAGAAGAGCGAGTTCAACCGCGCCTTCCAGTCCTGCCGCCAGCCGGGGTCGGCGTTCAAGCCCGTCATCTACAGCGCGGCCATCGAGCAGCGGAGCTTCACCGCCAGCACCATCTTGCTCGACGCGCCCATCGTCACCGACGACGACTCCACCGGCAAGCGCTGGAAGCCCGAGAACTACGAGCAAGAATTTCTCGGCGAAGTGCCGGTGCGGCTCGCGCTCATCCACTCGATGAACACGCCCGCCATCCGCACGCTGCAGGCCGTCGGCGTCAAAGCCGCCGGAGCCTGGGCGCACAGGCTGGGCATCAGCACCAAGATCAACGAAGACCTCTCGCTGGCGCTGGGCTCGTCCTGCGTGTCGCTGTCGGAATTGACCGGCGTCTACTCGACCTTCAACCGCATGGGCCGCCGCGCGAAGATGATCTACCTGCGCGGCGTGCTCGACCGCGACGGCCGCATCCTCGAAGACCACAGCTCCTTCTACGACCCGTGGACCTCGCTCGACCGCCGCATTTCGGCCGGCTACGCGAAGCTGTTTGAAGTGC
>DATBAA010000760.1:0-1584 GCA_036271755.1 Myxococcales bacterium
AACAGCGCTTCGCGAGCCCGGCGTCAAGAATCGAGCGGCCGCTCCGTGATCATTTGTACGGGTCCGAGGAAGAGGTGCTTCTCGTCGTAAGGCTGCTGCTTGCCCGCCTTGCCGGCCGGCCGCTCGAGCCACTGGCGGGCCACCACCTCGCCGTCGTGCCCCAGGCCGGAGAGGAGCGCCGGGTCGCCCGTGCTCAGGTAGCGCTTCACCAGCGGCTTCAAGAGCGCCTTGAACTTTCCCTGCGGCATGGCGGCGTGGCGGCGGCCGTGGTGCAGCTCGCCGTCGAAGACGTCTGAGACATGGAGCAGCTCGTGCAGCAGGGTCTCCACCCGCTGCTCGGGCGAGGAGGCGCGAAAGAAGAGCGGGCGCAAGGTCACGCAATAGAGGACTTTGCGGCCCTTCAGCGACACCTGTGCGCTGCCCAGCGGCTTGATGGTCGCACGTGAGCCGCGCCGCGCTTCGCCTGCGATGAAGAGGATCCGCGCCGCCTTGATGTGGGATAGTTCCGGTAGCTTCTTTGCCATGTCGGCCACGACCCGACGGCACAAGAGCGTGGCGTTTGGTCGCGGTGCCCGCCGTGCGCGAAGCGTTCCCAAGCGCCGGGAAACCTAACATGACGCATGCTAAAGTCTCTCTTCGTGAGTGAGCAGAATTATTGGGTACGCACGGAACACGGACGCGTCTGGGGCCCTTACACGCTCGACAAGCTCGAGCGGCTGCGGGGCCAGCTGACCGAGCAGTGCGAGGCCTCTCTCGACGGCAAGAGCTGGAAGCCCGGCCTGGAGTTTCCCGAGCTGGCGCCGCTGCTCGCGCCGGCGCGAAAGCTGGAGCGGCCGCCTCCGCCGCGGCTGCGCCACACCCCGCCGCAGGGGCAGGCGCCGGCAGCCGCCGCGTCGCCGCAGGGTCAACCCAAGGTGATCCTCACGCCACCGCACGGGCAGGCTCCCGTCTCGCAGCCGCCGGTGCAGGCTGCTCCCGAGGCGCCGCCGGAGGTTCCCGAGCAGGGTGACCTGGCGGAGTCTTCGCCGGTGCGGCTCTACGCGCTGGCCGCCGTCACGTCCGCCTCGGGCTGGCTGCAGCTCGAGATCGAGAAGCAGCACATGCTGCAGATCAGCTTCCGGCGCGGCACGCCCGAGCATCTCTCGTCCGACGATCCCGAGCTGTCGCTGCTGCGCTTCCTGCAGAAGCGCGGGGTGTTGAAGCCCGCCGACGCGCTGGCCGCGCAGGAGCAGGCCACCAAGACCGGGCAGGAGATGGTGGCGGTGCTCTTCCAGCTGCAGCTCATTCCGCCCTCCGACGCGCACCGGCTGCTGGGCGAGTACGCGGGCTTCCTGCTCGATCGCGCGCTGATCACCTTCCGCGGCAAGTTCAGCTTCGAGAAGGACGCGCCGCCGCCGCCCGGAGCCTTTCCGCTCGGCGCGCGCTGGGGCCTGTTGGCCGACTCGGTGCGCAGGCTGGACGGAGCGGTGCTGCGCGCGCGGCTGGGCAAGAAGCTCTTGCGGCCGGTGCAGAGATCGGGCGGGCTCGGCATCGGCCGCGTCGACGAGCTGGCGCTGAATGCGCAAGAGGCGCGGCTCTATTCGG
>DATBAA010000761.1:0-2515 GCA_036271755.1 Myxococcales bacterium
ATCCGCGGGCAGGCGTGGTGAAGATCGCCAACCACGGCGCGGGCCGGGTGATGCATCCGTCCGAGCCGCGCATCGTGACCGAAGCAGAGACCGAAGAGCTGCGCGCGTTCTTGCGGCAGAGCTTTCCCGCCCTCGCGGAAGCGCCCATCGTCGCCAGCCACCTCTGCTTCTACAGCGACACCCACGACGGCCACTTCTGGATCGCGCCCGACCCCGAGCAGCCCCATTGCATCGTCGCCACCGGCGACAGCGGCCACGCCTTCAAGTTCGCGCCCATCCTCGGCGAGATCATCGCCGATGCCGTCGAGGGCCAGGTGATCGACAGGTTCCGCTGGCGGCCGGAAGCGCGGCCCGCTACGAGCGATGAAGCCGCGCGCAAGCGGTGATTTGACAGCGCCTCCGCGTAGTTCTACAAAATAGAACATGAGCAAGGGCGACTCGCTGGGCGACTTCGAACACCTCGTCCTGCTGGCGCTCATCCGGCTGGGCGACGGCGCTTACGGCTTGTCGGTCCGGCAGGAGATCGCCGAACGCACGGAGCGGGAAGTGGCCATTGGCGCGGTCTACGCCACGCTGGAGCGGCTGGAGAACAAAGGCCTCGTCAAGTCGCGGCAAGGTGAAGCTTCGGAAGAGCGCGGCGGACGGCCCCGGCGCTACTTCACGCTCACCGCCGGCGGCAACGCCGCCTTGGAAAAGACGCATCGCGCGCTCAAGCGGATGACCAGCGGGCTGCGGCCGGGGTACTCGCTCAGGCACTTGCTCAAATGATGCGCCACCTCCTGAGCAGCCTCTTGCCCGAGGGCGACAAAGCGCCGCTCCTGGGCGATCTCGACGAAGAGTTCCTCGAGCTGGTTACGCTGCGGGGTCGTGCGAGCGCGCGCCGTTGGTACTTGCGGCAATGCCTGCTGTCGATTCCGCCGCTCATGATGGCGCGCTGGCGGCGGCTCTGCGCCCGCGATTGGCAGCTCTCCATCGCGGCCGTGCTCTGTTTTGTCCTGGCTCCGATTCTAGCCATTGAGCTGCTGCGCAGCTTCGTCCTGGGGCAGATTCCACTCAAGGACGATGCGCTGCGATCGCCTGCCTTCGCCGGCACCCTGCTCGCCTTCACGACTCTGTGCAGCGCGCTCGCGAGCCTCGCCGCGCGGAAGGTTCCGGGCACGACGGTCGCGGTCCTGGCCTGGCTGGCGTTGAGCGTGGCCGATTGGCCATTGCCGCTTTGGATTGCCTCATTGCCTTGTCTGCTCATCGGCACCCGCGCGGGCGCGGCACGAGAATTTCGCATCAAGGGGGATTGAAATGAAATGGCTGGGAATTGGAGCATTGGGACTGCCTGGTCTCATCGCCGTCACTTTGGCCGCGCTCTGGATGATGGGACGCAGGGCCGACGCCGGCCGCCTCCAGGCCTCCGTCGACATCGACCGCGCGCCCGCCGACGTCTGGCCGTGGATCACCGACGGCGACAAGGAGAAGGCCTGGGTGACCTGGCTTGCAGAGGTGAAGAACGAAGGCCCATCCCGCCAGATCTGGACGCTGCACAACGTCAACAACGGCGCCCGCACCATGGACATCGTCAGCGACACCATCTCCGCCGAGCCGGGCCGCAAGCTCGCGGTGAAGCTCTCCGCCCCGGGCATGTTCACCGGTAAAGCTACTTATCTTCTCACTGACCTGGGCAATGGCAAGACCCGCCTCAGCTGCGACACGACCTACCGCTATCAGCAAGCCCTCACGCAATTTCTCGAGCCACTCATCACGCCGCAAGCCTTGAAGAAGTTCAACGGCGACCTCTTGCGCCTCAAGTCCGCCGCCGAGGCTTCGCCGCTGGCGACGCGATAAGACGAGTACCGCGACAGTCCATGCTGCTAGGGTTCTCCTCACGAATGGAGAGCTCTGAAGAGCAGATACTGGCCGGCCGCTACGTACTTGGCGCAATCCTGGGCCAAGGCGGCATGGGAATCGTCCGCAAGGCGCTGGACCTGAAGCTCCAGCGCGAGGTGGCGGTCAAGCTCTTGTCGTCGCCCTCGCCCAACGCCGAGGCCGTCCGCCGCTTCCGCGACGAAGCCCTGGCCGCGGGCTCGCTGCAGCACGCCAACGTGGTGCGCGTCTTCGACGCCGGCGAAGAGAATGGCCGCCCGTTCCTGGTCACCGAGCTGCTGCAGGGCGAGACGCTGCGGCAGCGCCTCTCGCGCGGACCCATTCCTTTCGGGCAGGCGCAGACCTGGGCCAGGCAGCTCCTGGCCGGGCTCGCGGCGGCGCACGAAAAGGGCCTCCTCCACCGCGACCTGAAGCCTTCAAACCTCTTCATCACCAGCGACGGCTGGCTGAAGATCCTCGACTTCGGCCTCGCCAAGCTGACCGAATCCGACCAGGGCCGCGTCGTGGGCACCATCGGATACATGGCGCCCGAGCAGGTGCGCGGCGTGCCGGTGGATCATCGCGCCGACCTCTTCAACTTCGGCCTCGTCTTCTACGAAATGCTGACCGGCCGGCGCGCCTTCGCGGACGCCTCCGCCAC
>DATBAA010000762.1:0-5752 GCA_036271755.1 Myxococcales bacterium
TCCAAGGACGACGACGTGGCCACCGCGCGGTCGGCCTTCAAGCTGGTGCTGGCCACGCTGCCGCCAAGCGACGCCACGGCGCAGAAAGCCCGCAAGTGGCTGGAGAAGCTCGACAGCAAGAAAGAGGAGCCGAGCGCGAACGCGCGGAGCAGTGGAAGCGATTAGGGCGAATTCATGGTTATGATCCGCTGATGCCGGAACGTCTGCCACCGAAGCCCGCGCCGGCCACCTCCGCGGGGCAGTTCGATCTCTTCGGCCGACCGCGCGCGGCGCCCGAGCCGGAAGCGCCGCGCCCGCTCGCGCCGGCCGTGCCCGCCCGCACCGTGCCGGCCGTGGCGCCTGTGGCGCGGCCCGATCGGACGCGGGTCTACTCGGTCCGCGAGCTGACCCGCGAGATCAAAGGCGTCCTCGGCGGCCGCTTCATCGACCTTCGCGTCCGCGGCGAGGTCTCGAACCTCAAGATCTCCGGCGCCGGCCACGCCTACTTCACGCTCAAGGACGAGGACGCCTGCATCACCGCCGTCCTCTTCCGCAACGAAGCCCGGCGGCTCAAGTTCAAGCTGCAGAACGGCCAATCGCTGGTCGCCCGCGGGAGCCTCGACGTCTACGAAGCCAAGGGCGAGTACCAGCTGGTCTGCGACGTCGTCGAGCCGGTCGGCGCGGGCGCGCTGCAGATCGCCTTCGAGCAGCTGAAGAGCCGGCTGCAGGCCGAGGGCCTCTTCGCCGAGGGCCGCAAGCGCAAGCTGCCGTTCCTGCCCCGGCGCATCGCCATCGTCACCAGCCCTTCGGGCGCGGCGGTGCACGACTTCCTGCGCGTGCTGCACCGGCGCTTCCCCAACCTGCCGGTCCTCATCGTCCCGGCGCGCGTGCAGGGCGAGGGCGCGGCGCAGGAGATCGCGCGGGGCATCGTCCGCGCCGGCAAACAGCCGCGGGTGGATCTGGTGGTGGTCGCGCGCGGCGGCGGCAGCCTGGAAGATCTCTGGGCCTTCAACGAAGAGGTGGTGGCCCGGGCGCTGTGCGGCTGCCCGGTGCCGACGGTGAGCGCGGTCGGGCACGAGGTGGACGTGACCATCGCCGACTTCTGCGCCGACGTGCGCGCCCCCACGCCCACCGCGGCCGCCGAGCTGATCGCCCGGGAAAAGCACGAGCTGCAGGCAGACCTGGCCCAGCGCAAGTCGCGGCTGCAGCGCGCCATCCGCACCCAGCTGGAGCGGCGGCAGGCCCAGCTGGACAAGTCCCGCGCGCGCATCGCCGACCCGCGGCGGCTGGTCAGCGAGCGGAGGCTGCGGCTCGACAAGCTGCTGCAGCGGGCGGAGGACGCGGCGCGGGCTCAGATCTCGAGCAGGTCCGCGAGGCTGCAGCGGCAACGGGAGCGGCTCGCCCAGCAGCATCCCAGGGAAAAGCTTCACCGGCTGCGGGGCGAGGTCTCGCGGCTGGAAGATCAGCTGCGCGCCCGCATCCACAAGCTGCTCGCCCAGCGGCGGCAGACCTTCGTCCGGGCTGCCGGGCAGCTGGACGCGCTCAGTCCGCTCAAAGTCCTCTCGCGCGGCTACGCGGTGGCCTTCGATCAGCGCGGCCAGGCGGTGAAGAGCGCGGCCCAGGTGCGGCCGGGCGAGCGGCTGCGCATCCGCCTTCACGAAGGCGAGCTCGACGCGCAGGTGCTCGCGAGCCTTGAGCACGACACTCAAACAGAGTAGAGGGACGAAGAGTGGCCGAGACCCGAGCAACAGACGTCATTCCTGAAGAGCAACGGTACGAGGAGATCGTCCAGAAGCTCGGCAAGGTGGTGGAGCGCCTGGAGGGCGGCGGCTTGTCCCTGGAGGAGTCGATCGCGCAGTTCGAGGAGGGCATCAAGCTGGCCCGCGCGGGCGCGGCGAAGCTGGAAGAGGCGGAGCGCAAGGTAGAGGTCCTGCTCGAGGGCGACCGGACGGCGCCTTTCTCGGGCGAGAAGTAAATCGCAAGCGGTTTTCCTTCGTCAAAGTGAGCATGGGCGCGCGCAAGAAGATCATCATCGTCGACGACGACCGGGAAACGCGCGAGATGCTCAAGATGGCCCTGGAGCTCGAGGGCTACGAGGTCGCGCAGGCGGCCAACGGCCTCCGGCTCATCTCCACGCTGCACGTGGACCGGCCGGACCTGATCCTGCTCGATGTGATGATGAGCTGGATCGACGGCTTCGAGCTTTGCCGCGCGGTGAAGAAGAACGACGAGTTCCGCGACATCCCGGTCATCTTCATCAGCGCCAAGAAGACCGCGGCGGACATCCGCACCGGCATGGCCTCCGGCGCCATCGACTACTTCTCCAAGCCCATCGACATGGAGCGGCTGCTGGCGCGCATCGCCGCGCTGATGAACCCTCCCGCGCCGCCGGTCTCGCCCGAAACGCAGAGATGAAGGTCCGGGCCGACGTGCTGCTGCAGCAGCGTGGGCTTACGGAGTCGCGCACCAAGGCGCAGGCCCTGATCCTCGCCGGCAGCGTGGTGGCCGGCGACCACCGGGTGGAGAAGCCCGGCCAGCTCCTCGACGACGGCATCGCGCTGCGCCTGAAGGAGCAGCTCAAGTACGTCTCGCGCGGCGGACTCAAGCTGGAAGCGGCTTTGGACCACTTCGGCCTCTCGCCGGAGGGCCGCGTCTGCGCCGACCTGGGCGCCTCCACCGGCGGCTTCACCGACGTGCTGCTCCAGCGCGGCGCGGCGAAGGTCTACGCCATCGACGTGGGCTACGGGCAGCTGCACCCCAAGCTGCGCGCGGACCCGCGCGTGCAAGTCCACGAGCGCGTCAACGCTCGCGCGCTCTGTGCCGATCTGCTCGGCGAGCGCTGCTCGGCGGCCGTGGCTGACTTGTCCTTCATCTCGCTGCGCCTCGTCCTGCCTGCGCTGGTGTCGGTGCTGCGCCCTCATGATGCGTGGATCTGCGTCCTGGTGAAGCCGCAGTTCGAGGCGGGCCGCAAAGAGGTGGGCAAGGGCGGCGTGGTGCGCGACGCCGCTGTCCACAAGCGGGTGGTGGAAGAAATCGGCCTGGAAGTCCAAAAACTTGGGCTCCAGCTCCGCGGCAGCGTCGAGTCGCCGCTGGAAGGCCCGGCGGGCAATCGGGAATTTTTGCTGGCTGGTGTAGTCTGAACGTCGCTAGCGCAGCCGACCGCCTCCCTGTTAAAATACAATTCTTGGTCGGGGCGCGGGGCCTGCCGGGGAGACCCGTCGTTTATGTCGATGGGACACACCATACGAGTGAGGGTTTCCGCTCCGCCTGCCGAGGCGCGGAAGCTCTGCGCCCGCCTCACCCGCGGCGGCATCGCGGCCGCGGTCGACGACGGCGAGTCGAACGCCGAGATCCTCGTCGTCCAGCAGCCCAAGGACGCGGCGCCGTTTCGCGCCCGCGCCCAGCAGCTGCTGGTGATCGGGTCGCCGGGCGGTAAATATTTTGCCGACGGCGCGGACGACGTGGTGGTGCCCGGAGAGCCAGAGATCCTCTTCCGCCGCCTGCGCTCCATGCTCGAGCGCGTCGACCTGCTGGCCCGCATGGAGCGCCTCAACGAGCGCGTGCTGGCGCTCGAAGATGGCCTCGCCGACTGCGCCCACGACGTGCGCAGCCCGCTCCAGGCCGTCATCGGCAACGCCGAGCTGCTCTCCCGCGACGAATCGCTCACCTCGACCCAGCGCGACTGCGCGTCGGCCGCGGTGCGCCAGTCGCTGCGCGCGCTGCACCTGGCCGAGCGCATCTTGGAAGGCGCGAAGAGCCGCCAGCGCGTCGCGGTCGAGGCGCATCCCATCGATCTGGGGCAGCTGGTGGAGACGGTCGTCGATCAGGCGCAAGCCCAGGCGCGCACGCGCGGGGTCACGCTCACCGCGGCGCTGCCCGCGACGCTGACGGAGATGCGGGCCGACGGCGATCTACTCTCGCGCCTCCTCGACAACCTGGTGGGCAACGCGCTCAAGGCCACTCCGCGCGGCGGCAACGTAGAAGTGAGCGCGTGGCGGTCCAGCCCCAAGCAGGTCCGGCTCTCGGTGCGCGACGACGGCGAGGGCATCTCCGCCGCCGAGCTGCCCAAGCTGGTGGCGGGCCTCGGCCCGGGGCGCGGGCTGCGCATCGCGCGCAGCATCGCCGAGCGCCACGGCGGCGACTTCTGGGCGGAGAGCAGCGTCGGCAACGGCACGCGCTTCTTCATCGAGCTGCCGCTCTCGCCGCCGAGCTCGCGGCCGCGGGTGCTCATCGTCTCGGACGACCAGAAGTGGCTGCGCGAGATGGCGCGCACCCTGAAGACCGTCTGCGACGTCCGGGCCACGACCCTGGCCGCCGCCAAGCTGGGCAACCGCCGCACGGACCTGGTGCTGGTCGATCCGACCCGGCCGCACGGCAAGAAGCTCGATGCGCTGCGCAGCGAGGCCCAGGGCGCGCAGGTGCCGGTGATCGAGCTGCCGAGCGAAATGGCTGCCTCCCGGCTTGCCCGGACGCTCGCGCAAATCGCGCCCTGACGGGTTACAGTCCCGGCCATGCTGCTCGCGCTGGCTCTCCTCTTCGCCGCCCCGACCAACTATCCCGCGTACACGGACTACGTCGTCGACGCGGCCAACGTCCTCGACGCCGGCGCGCAGGAACACCTCAAGGCGGTCGCGTCGAAGCTCGATCACGCCGGGGTCGCCCAAGTGGCGGTCTTGACCATCACCGACCAGATGCTCGGCGACGACGGCTTCGAGGATTACGCCGCAGGCGTCTTCAAGAAGTGGAACCTGGGTCACGACAAGAAGCGCTCGGACGGAGTGCTGATCGTCATCAAGCCAGGCGGCGAAGGGCAGCGCCGCACCAAGGTCGAAGTGGGTTACGGCCTCGAAGGGGTCTTGCCGGACGGCAAGTTGGGCGGCCTCTACGACGCCAACGCGCGCTCGTACATCAAGCAGAACGCTTACGGTGAGGCGGCGGTCCATCTGGTGGATGCGATCGCGGGCGTGATCCAGGGTGACGCGGCGGCGGGCGGAGACGCAGCGGCAACCGCCAACTCTCCGCGCGGCGGCAAGGGTCTGGGCGCCGCGGGCAACGCGCAGTCCGAGAGTCCGGGCGGCCTGATCGTCACCATCCTCTGCATGCTGGCGCTCGTGATCACGCTCGCTACCAGCGGCGCCCGCAGGCAGTTTCCCGGCAAGAAGACCCAACTGGCCGCGGCTGGGCTCACCGGCGTTTCGCTGGTCTCGCTCTTCATGATGGCGAGCGGAGCGGGGTTCATCGCACTGGTCATCGGCCTGATCATCGTCGCCGTCACCTGGGCCTCCATCCGCGCGCACAAGTGTCCCAAGGATGGGTCGTGGATGACAATCGATGAAGAGGTCATCGACGAGCCGACGTACTGGAGCGACGGCGTCGCCCACGTCTCGCAGCGCTGCACCAACTCTCGCTGCGGATATCGCAACGACTACAACAAGCGCATTCCCCGCAAGCAGATGACCGTCGTCACCGGCGGTGGCGGTGGAGGAGGCGGCGGTGGTGGTGGTGGCGGGGGCGACGGCTTCTCCGGCGGCGGCGGCGGTGAGTCGGGCGGCGGCGGAATCAGCCGCTCTGATTGATGCGTTGGACTCGCGCGATCGCGGCCGCGGCGTTTGCCGTGCACCTGCCCATCGCGGCGCCGTACGGCTTCTTTCGCGACGAGCTCTACTTCATCGCCTGCGGGCGGCGGCCGGCGTTCGGCTATATCGATCAGCCGCCGCTGGTGCCGCTGCTGGCCGCGGCGACGCAGCTCTTCGGGCACAATCTCGGGCTCATT
>DATBAA010000763.1:0-3857 GCA_036271755.1 Myxococcales bacterium
GATCCGGATGGGTGTTTCCAATGGCCGGCTCGAAGGACTGAACAACAAGATCGGCGTGCTCAAGCATCGCGCCTACGGCTTTCACTCCGCCAGCGCTCTTATCGCGATGATATTCCTCTGCTGCACGAACCTGCCTCTCACGCTACCCATATGAAGCTGAGGAGAACCACATGTTCTTGGCTTGCAATCGGCTCATTACGCAGTACCTACGCAAACGCGGCAATCGCCATCAATTGCCAGCGTTTCGAGGCCTGCCGTCTGGACTCAACCAAAGGCTGATGCTCGATTGAAAGTCAGACAAGGACTTCTTTAGCCGAGAATCGGTCTTTGCGTTTCTTTTGAGAGCATCAATCATGACCACGGCGTCGTGGACCGTCAATACGAAATCACGCTGATTCACTGGCCTCGTAATTCTTACGAGAATCCCGGGGCCGTTCTCCATGATGTCTTCTTTGTTCGGGACGCGATCAGCGAAGCCTTCTACAATTCTTGTCAGATCCGTCATGAGGCGCCTGCTTACGAAATGAATTCTGGACAAGTCGACGGTGCTCCCAATTCTCTTCTCGATCGCTCCGCGCACTTGCAGGAGGGCACCCTCAGAATCGCCGATCATGACCGGATAAATAATATGATTGGATGGTCCGGTGTATTCGATTGTAATGACGGCCTTGCCAGGCTTCTCGGCCGCCACCAGGGTAGTCGACACTGACAGCACACCGGCGGCAGCAGCCTCGATGTTTCGCGGGATTTGTCGCCGGCTGGCGGCCCCGATTGCGCTCGAATAGAGTGGGCGCATGACCGACCTCGCGTTGGCGTTGCGGTTCGTCCGGAGGTCGCCGGGGCTCGCGGCGGCGGCCATCATCTCCCTCTCGCTCGGCATCGGCGTCAGCAGCGCCGTCTTTTCGGTGGTCGAGGCGATGCTGCTCGAGCCGCTGCCGTTCTCGGGGCAGGAAGAGCTCGTCTATGCCAACGAGACGGTCGGCGCGGACCATGCGATCGGCGCCGTCTCCGCGCCCGACCTGGCCGACTGGCGCGAGCGCGCGAGGTCGTTCAGCAAGCTGGCCGGATATCGCCACACGGCCTTTACCTTGACCGGCGCGGGGCCGGCGGAGCGCGTCGACGCGGCGGCCATGGAGTCCGGCGTCTTCGCGGCCCTGAGAGCTTCTCCACTGCGCGGCCGCATGCTCGACGCAGAAGACGACGCGGCCGGCGCGGCGCGCGTGGCCGTCGTCTCCGAGCGGTTCGTCCGCACGCACGGAGAACAGACCAGCATTACGTTGGACGGACAACCGTTCACCATCGTCGGCGTCATGCCCGCGAGCTTCCGCTTTCCGCTCGACGGCGCCACCGCCGACCTCTGGGTGCAGCCGCGCTACGCGCCCTGGGGCGAGCTGATGCACGAGCGCGCGCTCTTCTTCTTCGAGGTGCTGGGCCGGCTCAAGCCCGGCGCGACCATTGCCCAGGCCCGCGCCGAGCTGGAGACGATCACCTCGTCCATCGTCGCCGCGCATCCCGACTCGCACGCGCAGCACGCCGCGCTGGTGGTGCCGCTGCGCGAGCAATTGGTTGGAAAAGATCGCGGCGCGCTCTTGATGCTCTTCTGCGCGGTGGGGCTGCTCTTGCTCATCGCCTGCGCCAACGTGGGCAGCCTCTTTCTCGCGCGGGCCGTCGCGCGGCGGCACGAGCTGTCGGTGCGGGTCGCGCTGGGCGCCACGCGCGGCAGGCTGCTCAAGCAACTGCTCACCGAGACGCTTTTTTTGGGTTTGATCGGCGGCGTTCTTGGCGTCTGCATCTGCGCGCTCTCGCTCGACGGGGTGGCGGCGCTGCTGCCGGCCGAGCTTCCGCGATTGCGCGAGCTGCACGTGGACGCCGGCGTGATTGGTTTCGCGGCATTGGTTTCATTGGTCTCCTGCGCTGTCTTCGGCAGCGGGCCGGCGTTGCTGCTCTCCAGCGCCTCGGCGCAGGAGGCGCTGCGATCCACCGGCCACGGCTCTCCGCGCGCGCTCAAGCTGCGCGGCGCCTTGGTCATTGGCGAAGTCGCGCTGGCGTTGGCGCTGCTCATCGACGCCACCCTGCTCGCCCGCAGCCTGCGCGGCGCGCAGCAGATCGATCCGGGCTTCAATCCGGCTGGATTGCAAACGCTCGATCTCACTCTGCCCACGTCTCACTATCCGGGCGATGCGCAGGTGCGCTTCGCGGATGAGCTCCTGCGCCGCGTGCAAGCCATTCCCGGAATCAATGGCGCCGCCTGGGCTTCGCCGCTGCCGGTCGGCGGACGCAACATCAGCCTCACCGTCGCCCCGCGCGATCACGCCGAGCCGCACCCGCCGCAGAGCGCGCTCGCGTCGCTCTCGCCCGGGTCGCTGCAGCTGCTCGGAGTTCCGTTCGATCACGGCCGGGAGTTCACGCCGCAGGACAAGGACGGCGCGCCGCCGGTGGTGATCATCAACCGCTCGCTCGCGAAGATGCTCTGGCCCAACCAGGAGGCCGTCGGCAAGCGCATTGGCCTGGGCCCGACGGACACCGAAGCGCGCGAGGTGGTGGGCGTGGTGCGCGATCTGCACAACGCCCTCGACACGCCCGCCGGGCCGGCCATCTACGCGCCGTACGCGCAGGTGCCGTGGGGCTTCGGCACGCTGGTGGTGCGCAGCAAGAGCAGCCCGGCGGCGCTGCGCGAGGATCTGCGGCGCGAGCTGTCGGCCATCGATTCGACGCTGCCCGTGCAGCTGCCGCGCGCGCTCGACGCGGTCCTGATGGGCACCCTGGCGCGGCGGGGCTTCTTCGCGCTGGTGCTGACGCTCTTCGCCGGCGCGGCGCTCTTGCTCGCGGTCTCGGGCGTCTACGGCGCGCTCTCCTACCTGGTAGCGCAGCGGCGGCAAGAGCTGGCCATTCGCGCGGCGTTAGGGGCGCGGCCCGGGCAGGTGCTCGGTCACGTGCTGCGGCAGGGATTGATTCTCGGCTCCGTGGGCGTCGTCATCGGCGTGGGCCTCGCGCTGGCTTCGTCGCGCGCTTTGTCCGCGCAGGTGTTCGGCATCAGCGCAACCGACCCCATCAGCTATGGAGTGATGGGGCTGTCGATGCTGGCCTTGAGCGCCGTCGCGACGCTCTGGCCGGCCTTCCGCGCCACCCGCACCGACCCCGCGCAAGCGCTCCGCGCCGAGTAGCTCAATAAGGCGGCGCGGAGAAGTCCTGAAAGGCCACCGTGTCCAGCGTTCCGTCCTTCCAGGAGGTCGTGGCCGCATGCGACCAATGCAGCCAGAACCGCCGGCTTCAATCGAGTCATGCGGGGCTGGGTAGCAGATTTGAATGAGCTACGGCAGCTTGCCGCTCAAGCTCAGCCCCACCGGCGAGACGCCGACGGCGACCGTGTCGGCGACTTTCTCCGGCTTGTCGTCGGCCTTCGAGTGGACGATGAGCGCGATGCCGGTGATGCCGGTCAAGAGCGCCGCCGCGCCGAGCACCGGCACCATGTTGATGTGCTGGCTGTGCGATTCGGAGAGACCCGTGCGGCCGAACGACCGGGCATTGTTGGCGTCGTTCTGCGAGGCGGCGAAGAACGCGCCGCCGGCCGCGAGCACGCCGACG
Organism: Myxococcales bacterium; assembly: GCA_036271755.1. Lineage (GTDB taxonomy): Bacteria > Myxococcota > Myxococcia > Myxococcales > 40CM-4-68-19 > 40CM-4-68-19. The sequence goes on from DATBAA010000763.1 coordinate 3,586, forward strand.
CCGACCAGGATTCCGCCGGCCGTCGCGTCGTGCTGCTTGATCGCCGACTGCGGCGAAGGCTGGAGCTGCAGCTGCTTGATGGCCGGCGCGGAGGTGGAAGGCGTCGTGGGAGTCACGGCCGGAGCGGGAGGAGGCGCCGCCGGAGCGACCGCCGAGGCTGGAACCGCGCCGATGATGGCCGCGCGCGCCGGAGTCTGCGGCGAGGTCATGCGCGCGAGGCTGCAGGAGGTGGCGTCGCCGCCCACGCAGCCCTTGCGCCACAGCTCGTTGGC
>DATBAA010000764.1:0-4733 GCA_036271755.1 Myxococcales bacterium
GTCTCACCTTGGCTCCTTGGGGCCGAACACCGGGCCGTCGCTTACGATCTCAGGGCTTGAACTAGGATCCATCGTAGCAGAACAGGATTCGTGTCGCCGCCTTGACGTTAACGGACCGAACACAGGCTTCATTTCCGAACAAGAAAAAAGCGTACGCTGGAATCGCCCTCGCGCAGTGCATCCGAGGCCCGCAGACCCTCCACGAAGAAGACCTTACCACCCGCGTCTTCGAGCACTGCCAGCTTCTGACGCTCGTCCTTGGGGATGCGGGCGTCGATCAGCCAGTCGGAGACCTTGCGCGTCCGGCCCTTGGCGGGGCGGAAACGATCTCCCTCTCGTCGAGAGCGGAGAGTCCAAGGGAATGGCGCGCGCTGCAGATCCACGGGAATGCCGCCTCCACCGCCAACGACCACTTCGCGGGTGTCGAAAGCGTAACTTCCCGGGCCGGCGATTGCTACTGCGGAGGGCGGCGCGGCCTGCGGACGGTCTCCTGCCGCGAAGCGTAACCCACCCCGGGTGAGCGTGGCGTGGCCTCCCGGAAGGTCGAGCGTCCCCGCGCCTTTGCCGAGGAGCGCCTGCAGCGCTTCCAGGTGCTGCCGCTCGGGGCGCAGGCCGGCCTCCGTCGCCTTGGCGAGGAGCGCGCGCCGTTGCAGCGCCGGATGCAGCGCGGCCGGCTCTCCCCGCGCCAGAAGGGTGAGCAGCTCGTCTTCGCTGGCGAAGCTCTCGGCGGCCCCGCAGAGCGCCTCTTCCAGCCGCGGATTGAGCTCCAGCAGCAGCGGCCAGAGCGCGCGCAGCTTCGCCCGGGCGCGAGCCGGGTCCACGTTGTGCGGATCGTCGAGGAAGCGCAGGCCCCGCTCGCGGCAGAGCTCCTCGGTGGCCGCCCTCGGCACGTCCAGGAGCGGCCGCAGCAGCTCGATGCCTTGAGAGAGCGGCCGGCGGCGGCGGACGCCGGCCAGGGCGCCCGGCCCGGCGCCGCGAATGAGCCGCAAGAGCAGCGTCTCGGCCTGGTCCCGCCGCGTATGCGCGGTCAGCACCAGCGAAGCGCCAGCCTGGGCGGCGAGCCGGGCGAGCGCCGGGTAGCGCGCCTCGCGGGCGGCCGCCTCCAGGCCTGCCGAGCTGACGTCCAGTCCCTCGAGCCGCTCGAGAAAGAACGGGAGACCGAGCGCCTGCGCGAGCGCCCGGACTGCGGCAGCGTCGTGCGTCGAAGCCGCGCGAAGCCCATGATCGATGTGACCGATGCTCGCCTTGAATCCAACGGAGACCGCAGCCGCCAGCGCCGTCGAATCGGCGCCGCCGGAGCAGGCCACCAGCACGTGCGCAGTGGAGGGAACCCATTTTCCCACCGCCGCGATGACGCTGTCGCCCGGATTTCCCACAGAAAAAGATTCTAGCGCGGGGTTGCGTACGGAGTGTCGAGAACTCAATTTAAAGAGGTAAAGGCGGCGCCGGATCGGCAGGTAGACGGGAACATCTAGCTCGGACGACGGTTACTGGACGGTGAGCAGCGGGCTTCCACGCGCTGCGAAAAATTCGAAGTGAGCCTGGGGGTCCCCCCCTCCCCCTCCGGGCTCATGGGCTGGCCGAGCCAACGCTCGGGCCAGCCTTTTTTTTGCGCCAGCTCCGCCAGCGCGATGACCGTAGGTGCAAGTGCCTTGGCGGGACCGTCAACGAAATCAGGCTACTGGCTCAGCTCGCAGACGCAGTTGAGAAAGGTGGTCCGGCGGCGCAGGACGATGGCCACGCAGCAGCGGAGATAGGCCGCTGCTCCGAACTCGCGCACGATGGTGGCGGTGTGGCGCAAAACGTCTTTGGTGGTGATCACGCCACAGATCGTCATCGCAGCTCCCTCGGCAGTCTTCCTGACATGAGCCACTGCGATCTCCGTGCCAGAAAGCGGCTGCCTGATTTGCTGGATGATCTGTCGACACTTTCACGCCACTTTCCTGAGCCAGAAAAGTGCGCGAACGGCTGTTAGACCAACGCGTTGCGTCCGGCAATTCGACAGTTCAATGTGTGACATTTGGACGCATGAGGTCACTCGTCCGGCGGCTTCCTTCTTGACCCCACCCCTGTCCGCGTCTAGACAAGGGCAGCGGTTTGCGCGGCTAAGTCCCGGCGCGCGCTCAAGATCCCGCGGAGGCATCCCATGGCAGGCACCGACAAGAGGAAGCAGAGTCTTTACTTCCCCGAGGACATGCTGCGCGAGATTCAAGAGGAGGCGAACCGTCAGGATCGCTCGCTCTCGTGGATCGTGCAGCAGGCGTGGAAGATCGCACGGGGCGAAATCATGCGCTTTCCCTCGGTCAATGACGTCATTGGCGGCGACAACCGCACTGGCACAGCGGCCCCGGGGTCGCCCGAGGAGCGCGAGTAATGTCGGCCAACGACGCTCGCAAACAGTCGCTCTACTTCCCCGACGAGATGCTCGGGGAGATCCAGACGCAGGCGCAGCGGCTCGACCGCTCGCTCTCCTGGGTCGTGCAGCAGGCGTGGAAGATCGCCAAGCAGGAGCTGCGCCGCATCCCCTCGCCGAACGACATGCTCGACGACGATCCGGCCTCGCAGCGCCGCTAAGTACCGCCGCGAATTGGGCGAAGAGCAACGCGCGCGCTAAGGTCTCGGCGTGGTGCGCGCGCGGCTCGAGATAGGCAAGCTCCAGAGGCGGCTCTGGCAACGGCAGAAGCGGCTCATCTCGCGCTCGGTGCACGAGGCGGGCGAGGCTTTTCGTACCTACGAAGCCCGCTACCTGCGCCGCGTCCGTAGCTTTACGCGCGAGGCAGGCTACGACGAGCTGCTCCGCGAGATCTCGCGGGCCGGCGTCGTCTATGTCGGCGACTACCACACGCTCAAGCAGTCTCAGCGCAGCTTCCTCAAGCTGCTACAGGCGCAGAAGCGGCCGGTGGTGCTGGCGTTGGAGTTCTTGCAGGGCCGCCACCAGGCGACCCTCGATGCGTACCTGGCGGGCCGGATCTCGAAGGAGCGCTTTCTCGAGGCCATCGACTACGGCCGCCACGCGGTGTTCGACACCTGGCCGCACTTCGAGCCCATCTTCGACGAGGCCAGGCGGCGCAAGCTGCCGGTGGTGGCCATCGATCTCTCCGCCACCTCGCTGGCCGCGCGCGACGAGTACGCGGCGCGGCGGATCGCGCAGGCGGCGCGCGCTCACCCGGACGCGCAGATCTTCGTGCTCGCGGGGCAGCTGCACGTGGCGCCGCCGCACCTGCCGGCCGCCGTAGCGCGGCGCGCGCCAGGCTTGAAGCCGCTGGTCGTCTATCAAAACTGCGAGCGCATCTGGTGGTCTCTGCAGCGCGACCATCGCGAGCTGGAGGCGCACGCCTGCCTCGTCCGGCCCGGCGAGTACTGCCTGATCAACACGCCGCCGGTGGTGGTGCAGCAGAGCTACCTCGACTGGATCGAGGGCGGCGTCGAGCCGCTGGACGGAGCGAACCCCGAGGCGCGCTTTCGCTTCCTGGCGCGGACCATCGCGCGCTTTCTCGGCCTGGAGACGCGCGCGTTCCGCGAGGCGCTGTCGCAGGTGGCGGTCTACACCGCGGGCGACTTGAGCTTCCTCGACACCCTGCCCGTCTCGGCCAAGGAGCGGCGGCAGATCGAGCAGCAGATCCTCTCGCGCGAGAGCTACTACATTCCCCGCGCGCGCATCGCGTACCTGGCAAACCTCTCGGTCAATCACGCCGCCGAGGAGGCCGCGCACTTCGTCCGCAACGTCATCTCGGGGGCCGGCGACGAGCCCAGGGAGCTCGCCGACGCCTTCTACGCGCGGGCCTTGGAAGAGGCCTATGCGTTCTGCGGCTCGAAGATCGTCAACCCGCGCCGCAAGTGCCCGCACGAGCCTCAGTTCGAGCGGCTGCGGAAGTCTTCGGACGCCTTCACCCGGCAGGTCGCGCGCTGCGTCCTCGCCCATCGCGCGGCCGAGACGGGCGGCCGGTCTCGCGCGACGCAGCGCTTGAGCAAGGCCGGACCCACGCTCTTCAACGCCGTCACGCACTCGCTGGGGTACATGCTGGGCGAGCGCCTCTACTACGCGCTCGCGACCGGAGTCTGCTCGAAGAGCTACGTCCGCGAGCTGTTCCTGGACCCGCTCGAGGACGAGGGCGAGCCCTTCGCGGTCTACATGATGCTCTCGCGCCGGCTCGCCGAAGTGCGCATCCCCAAGCGCGTCTGATCACTTCGCGCGCAGCGCCTCCAGCACAGTGATCTGCTGCCGGCGCTCGGCGAGCGTCACCTCATCTCCGGCCTGCAGCGCGCCCTCTTGCAGCACGCGCAGATACCAGCCGACGCGCCCCGAGACCTCCGCCGCTTTCGCGAGGCCCGGGCGCTTCCAGAACCTCGACATCTTCCTGCAGGAGGTTCGCGGCGAGGCGACCTGCAGCACCGCCGTGCCTGCGCGCCAGACGTCGCCGATGCAGACCGTCTCTTCGCTCGCGCCCGCGACCGTGAGGTTCTCCGCGAAGCCTCCCAGCGGCAGCTCCGGCCACGAGAGCTCGGCGCGCCAGAGCGGGTAGTGATCGGCGCTGTACGCGAGCACGGCCATCTCGGGACCGCCGTGGTGGCGCCAGGCCTGCTCGTCGCCCTCGAGACCTTGGACGAGTACATGGACGAGACCCTGCACCGGCCTCTTGCCATACGCGGTGCGCATCGAGCCGTGGCGAACCACGGACCCGATCTGCACCGAGCAGACGCGCACTTAGTTTCCGGTGACGCGCAGCCCGACG
>DATBAA010000765.1:0-11741 GCA_036271755.1 Myxococcales bacterium
CGGCGCAGCGCGGCCGAGACGGTGCTGCCCGACCAGAAGAAGGCCAGCACGGCGATGAGCAGCGCCGCGGCCAGCAAAGCCACGGCGGCCTGCTTGCGCAGCCTCTCCTGCGCGGCCTCGCGGGCCTTGCGCAGGATGCGGTCGCGGGCGATGCGCGCCTGCTCGACGCCAGGGTCGCCCGGCGAAGCCTGCTCGAGAAACCTCGACAGCCGCGGCAGCGCCTGCGCCTCGCGGCCCGCGTCCAGATCGATGCGCGCCAGGGCCCACGAAGCAGCGGCCAGGCCCTGCTGCTCGGCGATCTTCAGCTCCGCCGCGGCTTGCGGCAAGGGCACGCGCGAGCCCAGCCGCGACAGCTTGCGCAACGCCTCTGGAGACGGCGAGGCCGCGCGATAGCAAGTCACCGCGGCCGCCAGCTCGCCGGCGTATTCGTGCACCGCGCCCAGCGCCAGCAGCTGACTCTGCGAGGCGCCCTGCTCGCACTTGCCGCCCAGCGCCGCCAGCGCGGCATCGGGCCGGTCTTCGTTGAGCCGCAGCCGCGCCAGCAGGCCCGTCAGGTCCTCGCGCGGGGCCTCCAGCTGCATGCGCAGCGCGCGCGCTTCGTCCAGATGTTGTGGGTCGCGCGAAGCCGCGTAGGCGAGCAAGTCTTGCAGCGCGCTCTTCGAGTCCGTGGCGAGGCGCGCCCGGAAGAGCAGCGCCTCGCCCGCGCCCAGCTGCGCCGCGCGGTCGATCCAGGGCGCGATCTCCGGCCGCGACGCGCCCGCGCGCAGCGTCTGGGTGGCCAGCTCGAGCAGCCCCGCGCCGTCGTTCTGCAGCGCCTGCACCGTCGTCTCGGGCACAGCGCCCCCCAGCGCCACCAGCGCCGCCGCCGCTTCGATGTCGGCCGGCGAATCGTTCAACGCTTGCGTCAACAGCTCGCGCGCGGCCGCGGGCGTGATGTCCGGCGCGCTCGCCTGCGCCACCAGCGCCCGCGCTTGCGCGGAAGGCTCGCGCGAAGCCGGCAGCGCGGACGGCGCCTGGCTGCGCTCCGGCTGGGCCCGCGCCAGCGCCTCGAGCCGCGCCGCCTCCGCGTCCTGGCCGCCGGAGAGCGCGTAGCGCTGCAGCTCCTTCAGCGCGTCCTGGGCGCGCCCCTGCCGCAGCGCCACCCGCGCCCGCAGCAGCCACAGCTCGATCCACGACGGCTCGAGCGACAGCGCCTGGCGCAGGGCTTCGTCGGCGCGGTCGGTCTCGACGAAGCCGCCCTGCTGCGCGAGGATCTCTCCCAGGCGCCGCCAGGCCTGCGCGTCCGACGGCGCCAGCTGCGTCAGCACGCGCAGCTCGCGGGCCTCCTCATCGGCGCGGCCCAGCGACTCCAGCGCCCGCGCGCGGGCTCGCCGCGGAGCGCGCCACGCGGGCAGCTCGGTCGAGAGAGCTTCGGCGGCGGCCAAGGCGCCGCGCGGATCCGTCTGCAGCAGCGACCCGGCCTGCTCCAGCGCCTTCTCCTGCGCGGCGGTCCGCGGCGGCTCTGGCCAGTCGCGCAGCGCCTGCGCGCGCTCCTCGTCGGCGATGCGATCCTGCAGGTCCCGCACGCGCCGCCGCTGGTCGGCGCTCAGGTGCGTCAGCGCCGCGAGCCGCGCCCGCGCTTGCGCCGTGCGGCCGGAGGCGCGCTCGAAGTCCGCGATGTGGATGGCCACGTTCGCCCGCGACCACGCCGGCACCGCGGTGAGGCCGCGCTCGAGGAGCTTCACGATCTCGTCGGCGCGCTCGAAGCGGTCGGGAGCGCTCATCAGCAAATCGGCGAGGTTGCCGTAGGCATAGACGCGCGAGGGCTTCAGCTCGATGGCCAGCCGGTAGTACTTCTCCGCCTCCTTGGTCTGCCCCTGCTTTGCGTAGGCGTAGCCGAGGTCGGTGGCGATCTGGGAGTTGTGCGGCGCGCGGCGCAGCTCGGCCTGCAGCTGCTCGGGGCTCTTGCGCGGCGGCGCCGGCTCGGCCAGCAGCAGGCAGAGCAGGAAGATCACGAGCGCAGCTCGCGCAGCTTGAGGCCCAGCTGGTTCATGCGCAGGTGCACTTTGCGGCGGTTCGCGCCCGGGCCAAAGAGCTCGGCAGCCACCAGGTCGAGGTTGCCCTCGTGAGCGTCGAAGAGCGCCATCAGATACTGCCGCTCGACGTCGGCCGAGATCTCCGAGAAGGACTGCCCGGCCTTCACCGCCACCTCGACCCGCCGCTGCCCGGCCGTCTCCGCTCCTCCGCGCGGGCGCGCTCCGTCCGCCGCGGGCAAAGGCTGCGCGGGCTCTTCGGGCGCGCCCAGCAGCTGCTCGATCAAGGACTCGGGAATGACCAGCACCGCCGGCGCGCGCTCCTGCTGTTGCAGGGCTGCGTCGAGCTGCTGCACCAGCGCGAACACCAGCGCGTTTACGACCAGCAGCTTCAGCTCCCGATGGTTGCCGGGCCAGGAGTGCGCCGTCAGCCGCGCCAGCGCCGCGCCTCCGAGAAAGACGGTGAAGGCATCGCGCCGCGCAGCCTTGACCTGCGGCTTGCCGAGCTTTCCAATGACCAGCGCGTTGTGCTCCTCGGCATAGTCGTCAGGCGTGGGAAAGCGCGCCAGATACGCGCGCAAGAGCGGCCGCAGCGCCTCGGAGCGCAGCGCCTCCAGGACCGCGAATTGGACCAGCTGCGGCAGATCCTCGCGCCGCTCGCGCAGCGGCGGCACGCGCAGGCTGGTGGCGGGGTTGAGCCGCATGAAGAGGTCCGGCCGGAAGCGCCCCTCGCGCACCAGCCGGCGCAGGTCCAGGTTGGTCGCCGCGACGAGCTTCGGCGCCGCCGGCCGCGGCCTCGTGTCTCCAAGCCGCGTCACCTGCCCGCGCTCCAAGACCAGCAGCAGCTGGCGCTGCAGCTCCAGGTCGAGGTTGCCGATCTCGTCGAGAAAGAGCGTGCCGCCGTGGGCCTGTTCGAAGACGCCGGCGTGATCGTCGGTGGCGCCCGTGTAGCTGCCGCGCCGCGAGCCGAAGAGGTGCGCGGGCAGCAGCGCCGGCGGAATGGTGGAGAGATCGGTGACCACCAGCGGACCCTTGGCGCCGCTGCGCGGATGGATGACGTGCTCGGCCAGGAAGCTCTTGCCGGTGCCGGTCTCGCCCTCCACCAGCACAGGCAGCGGCGAGCGCGCCAGCACCGTCAGCTTCTGCCGCAGCTCGGCCATGGTGGCGGAGCGTCCCCAGAAGATGGGCCCCTCGTCGGCGGCGTTCTGCACCGCCAGCGCGCGCGAGATCTCGGCGGCCAGCGTGCGCGAGTCGAGGATCTCGTTCTCGCAAAACTGCACCAGCGGATCGCGCGTGTCCGCGTCGGTGGTGGTGAGCATCACGATGGGCAGCTTGGGGTAGTCGCGCCGCAGCCGCTCCATGATGTAGAGGCCCTGCTTGCGCCGCGCATGCTCCAGCTTCACCGCCGACTTGTCCTCGGGCAGCAGCCGCTCGGCGGGCAGCGCGAAGTGCAGATCGAGCACCACCAGGTCGGGCAGCGACTCGGCGCGCTTCAACGCGTCGTCCGCCTCCAGGTAGTCGTGGGCGCACTTCAAAGGGCAGCCCTTGTCGCGCTCCTCGCACACCTGGCACGGATGGGCGCGCCCGCAGCGGGTGACGTAGTCGAACTGCGGGAGATGCCGGTGGCACATCTCGATGGTCTGGTCTCGATCGTCGATGACGAGCAGGCGGGGCACGGTTACTTCCCTTCCACGGACCGTGCCAACGCTTCGAAGGCCGGTTCCAGGGCGAGGACGGCGTGCAGCGGCGCGGGCCAGGGCTCGTCGAGCGCCGCGATGGCCTTGTGCACCGCGCGCTCGAAGGCGTCGCAGGCCGCGCCAGGCGGGGCCGTGCGGCGCCGCTGGGCGAAGAGCAAGAGCGCGCTGACCTCGTTGCCCTCGTCGTCCGTCAGCCGCAAGAGCCCGTCCCGCAAGGCTTCGATGTCCTGCTGCCCGAAAGCCTGCAGATCCCGCGCGGGCCAGACGGCGCGCTTCAAGAGATCGTGGCGGAGGTCGGCGAGCCAGGGATGCATTCTATCTACATTCTACATAAAGTAGCAGACAGCCACCACTCCCCAATCGTCCTACGGTAGTTAGCCGCTCAGCTCCGCCACGGTCACGCCGTCGCCGCCTTCGTGCGACTCCGCCGCCCGCGCCCGCTTCACGTACGGACTGCGCGACAGGCTCTCGCGGACCGCGGCCTTCAAAGCGCCGCTGCCGTGCCCGTGCAGCACCTGCACCTGCGCTTCGCCCGCCCGCAAATGCCGATCGAGCTCCAGCTCCATGGTCCGCAGCGCTTCGTCGACGCGCATGCCGCGCAGATCCACGCGGGGCACGCGAATCTCCACCGGCGCCGCGCGCGCCTGTTCGGCGCGGTCCAGCCGCTCGCGCTTCGACTTCTTGAACTGCGCCTGCGGCACCTTGCGCGAGATGGGCACCAGGTCCTCGAGCGCGATCTTGCCCTTCAGCGCGCCCATCTGGACCGTCGCCTGATCGCCCTGGACGTCGAGCACCACGCCCTCGCTGCCCAGCCGGAGGTGCTTCACGCGCGTGCCTTCGACGATGGGCGGCAGGGAATCTGCCGCCGCTGCTTCGGGCGCAAGCTCTTCTTCGCGAACTTCGGCGCGCTCAAGGGCCGCGGCGGCGCGCTCGATGGCCCGCTGCGCGTCGACCGCCTGGGCCATGGCCGGCGCGGCCTGCAGCTGCGCGATCAGCTGCGCCACCTCGGCCCGCTTGCGCGCGAACTCCTCCAGGAGGTCCTGCCTCGCGCCCGCTTTGGTCTCGCGCTCCAGCTCATGGAGCCGCGCTCTGTCCGCCTGCACGCGCTCCTTCTCGCGCTGCAGCTCCGCCCGCGCCTCCGCCAGCTCGGCGCGCGCCCGCGCCCCGGCAGCGCGCTCCTCCTCCAGCGCCCGCACGGCTTGCGACACCACCGACGCGCCGCTGCCCAGGATCTGCCGCGCCCGCTCGCAGATCTCCTCGGAGAGCCCGACCCTGCGCGCGATGTCGATGGCCGACGACGCGCCCACCTCGCCCATGCGCAGCTGGTACGTCGGCGCCAGCTTGTCGACGTCGAAGCCGACGCTGGCCGGCGCGAACCGCTCGTCCGACAGCGCCAGCGCCTTCAGCTCTTCCAGGTGCGTGGTGATCAGCACCTGCGCGCCCGCCCGCACCAGGTGCTCCAGCGCCGCCACCGCGATGGCCGCGCCTTCGCGCGGGTCGGTGTCCGCCGCGATCTCGTCGATGAGCACCAGCGTGTTCGGCCCGGCGGCTTCGAGGATCCAGCGGAGCGCCGACAAGTGCGCGGTGAAGGTGGAGAGATCGCGCGAGAGATCTCCCTCGTCGCCGATGGCCGTGTAGACCGTCCGGTAGAGCGGAATGCGCGACCCGGGCTCGGCGCAGATGGGCAAACCTGCGCGCGCCATCAAGGCGGCCAGGCCGACGGCCGTGATGGTGACGGTCTTGCCGCCCGCGTTGGGTCCGCTGACGATCAGCGCCTGCGCCGGCGCGGGCAGGGCGATGTCGTTGGCGATGACGCCCGACGACTTCCGCTGCAGCACCAGCAAGGGATGGCGCGACTTGCGCAAGTCGAAGCGATCGCCGCCCAGCGCCGGCGCGCCCGCATCCAGATCGTTGGCGAGGCGTGCGGAGGCGGCGGCCTCGTCGAAGATGGCGATGACCTCGACGTCGTGCTCCAGCACGTCCGCGCGCCGCCCGACCGCGCCCGAGAGCTCGTGCAGGATGCGCAGCTCCTCCTCGAGAATTCCCGCCTCGGCGATGGTCAGCTGGTTGCCCAGCTCCACCAGCGCCTGCGGCTCGATGAAGAGCGTCTGCCCCGAGTTGCTGGCGTTGTGGACGATGCCCGGCAGGTGCGACTTGTGCTCGGCGCGCACCGGCAGCACGTAGCGGTCGCCGCGGATCGAATAGTAGGTGTCGCGCAGCATCGGCAGCACCGTCTCGTCGACGAGGTACTGATCCAGCCGCTGCTTGAGGGCGCGGTGCAGCCCGCGGGCGCGCTCGCGCAGCTCGGCCAGCAGGGCGCTCGCCGTGTCGAGCAGCTTGCCGGCCGCGTCGAAGGCGCGCTCCAGCTCGCTCGCCAGCGGCCCCAGCTCCGACAGCTCCTTGGCCAGCTCGAAGTGCAGCGGCGCCCGATCGGCCTGCGAGAAGCACGACCGCCGCGCCGACTCGGTGGCCCGGATCACGCGCGCCACCTGCAACAGCTGCGCGGGCTCCAGCGTGCCGTCGCGCGCCGCGTGGCCGACCGCGGGCCGCACGTCGAGCGCGTCCGCCAGCGGCAGCTCGCGCTCGAAACGCGCCAGCGTCCGCGCCTCTTCGACGCGCGAGAGCCGGGTCTGCGCGACGGCGGCGTCGTCCCCGGGCAAAAGGGAAAGAGCGAGCTGGCGGCCCATGGGGGTCCGCGCCCGCGCCGCCAACTCCGTACAAAGCTTCGGCCAGCCCAGCTCGGCCAGCGCCTTCTCGTTCACCACGCCTAGCATTTGGACCGCGCACCTTAACAAGGTGCGAGCGCGCCCGCAGAAGCCCCGCTTGCTCTGACACCGATGTCGCGGTCTCCGTGGGTGACAGCCGGCCTGGAGAAATTACAAGTGCCTGGATTTACGAGGGAGAACGGCCCGGACTGGCATAGGCACGCGGACTGCTAAGAGGACATGACCCCTGCGACGAACCGAGCGACCGAAGAGCTGCCCGTTCGCCCCCTCCTTCCCCGGCTGACCCTGATCGACGGGCGCGTCAACGACGCCACCCTGGTGGCCCGCGCCATCGCCGCCGGGCCCAAGGGAAAGGCCTCTGAAGACGAGCTCTACCGCCGCTACCGCGCGGCCGTCACCCGCCTCGCCGCCAGCTTCGCCGAGCTGGATTCGGACGAGGTCGAGGACGTCACCCAGGACGCCTTCGTTCGCGCCTTCCGCGCCCTGCCGGGTCTCAAGGATCGCGAACGGTTCGCGGCCTGGCTCTTCACCATCGCCCGCAACCGCGCCCGCAGCTACCTCTCCTCGCGCCACACACACCGCACCGCCGCAGAGGAGGCCACGCGCGAATCGCAGCTGCTCGAGGATCACGTGCCCGCCGCCTCGGACGCCATGGAGCGCGAGGCGGAGCTGCGAGCGGTTCGCGAAGTCATCGATTCGTTGCGCGAAGGCCCCGAGAAAGAGACCGTCCGCCTCTTCTACCTGGAGGGCACGCTCTCGGCCCGCGAGATCGCCCTCAAGATGGGGGTGGGCAAGAGCGCCGTCACCATGCGCCTCGAGCGATTTCGCGCCAAAATCCGGGCACAACTGTGCGAGCGCCTGGCCGGCTGAAACTTTTCGCCTCGAAGAACGTCCTACCCCGTAGGGGATGTCATGACCAGGCTATCTTGGAAGCAGTTGTTGCTCGCAGTCGCCGTCGGAGCGGTCTTCGCCGCGTTGCAGGGAGACCCGCCAGTCAAGGCCATGCGCCGGCTGGCGTCGCTCACCTGCTCAACGCGCGCCTGCTAGTCGCGCTCGCCGGAGGCGAGCTAGCGACCATGTTTTTGAGTTAGCGGCGCGGCGCTACGTTTTTAGCTTACGCCGGGTCGACGCGCAGGATCTGTTCGCCCACCAGCAGCAAGTCTCCCGCATCGACCTTGGCTTCGCCGTTCACGCGCACGAAGGTGCCGTTGGCCGAGCCAAGGTCCTTCACGTTCAGCACGCCCTCGCCGACCGTGATGGTGGCGTGCTTGCTCGAGACGTAGCCGTCGGAGGGAAAGCTGACGTCGCCCGTGCCGCGCCCCACCATGTTGGCGCCGGTCTTGAGCGGGAAGACATCGCCTTCGCCGCCGCCCTCGAGCAGCTGGACGACGCGCGCGGTGTAGCCCGGGTTGGGCCCGCCCCAGATGGGCTGGTCGGCCAGCGCTTCGGGCTCGTCGGGCATCCACTCGACCCGCAGCCGCTGCCGGCCGATGCGCAGCTCGTCGCCTGATTCGAGCTTCCTCTCCTTCAGCCAGAGAAAGACGCCGTTGGGCGAGCCGAAGTCCTGCACCAGGAGCTGCGCGCCGTCGAACTTGAAGACGGCGTGGACGGGCGCGATGAACGGGTCCTTGTCGAGCTTCACCTCGCCGTCGCCCACCGCGCGGCCCACCTTGGTCTCGTCCTTCAGCAGCACGAAGTCGGCGGACCGGCTCCCGTCGCGGGCGATGGCCGACAGCCGCGCGCGCGGCTTGACCGGAATGGGCTTCAGGGGCGCCACCGCCGGACGCGCGACACCCGCGACGGGCTTGGGCGGCGGCGGCGGAGCAGGGCGCGCACCCACCGGCGGCTTCAAGGTTGGCGGTGCAACCGCGGGCTTCACGGGCGTCATCACCGGCGGCTTCAGCGTCGGCGCCGGCGCGGGCGGCTTCGTCGCCGCGGGCGGGACCTGCGGCACAGGCGCGGCCGGGGCCTTGGGCGCCACGGGCCTCATCACCGGCGGTGCGGTCTTTGCCGGCGCTGGGCGGGCCAGCGGAGCGACCGCGGGCTTGGCCGGAGCAGGCGCGGCGCCGGCCCCGAGCGGGGTGCCGCAGCGCGCGCAGAACTTGAACGTCGCGGCGTTCAGGGTCATGCAGTTGGGGCACTGCCGCGGCGGCCCTCCGGCGGCGAGGCGCGGCGCACCCGGCTTGACGGTGGCCTTCTGCTGCGCTCGGGTAGCTTCTTCCGCTTCGCGGAGCGGCGTTCCGCACGACAAGCAAGACACCGCGTCGTCGTCATTGGTGGCGCCACAGCGCGGGCAATCCATGTACCCGCTTGTATGTGCGCGTCGCGCGGGGGTCAAGAAGCTGTGTTGCGGCCAGTTTTCATTCGCGGTTGGAAAAACCCCGCCTTGTATGTGACTGTATTAGACTGAGGGAGAATGGCCATGCCGGCGAGCCAGGATCAGGGGGCATCTGCATGCCCCAGCTGCGCGCGTCCCGTGCAGGCAGGCTCCCGTGCGTGCGCCGTCTGCGGCACCTCGCTCTTCCCGCGCGGCGCCAAGCGCGACCCGTTGGTGGGACAGGTGGTCGCGGGCCGGTTTCTCGTCGAGGAGCTGGTCGGCACCGGCGGCATGGGCAAGGTCTACAAGGCCCGCCACTTGTCGTTGGACCGGTCGGTCTGCATCAAGCTGCTCAAGCCCGCGCTGCTCGAGGATCCAACCCTGGTGGGCCGCTTCGAGCGCGAGGCCAAGGCCGCGAGCCGCCTCAACCACCCCAACGTCATCCAGGTCATCGACTTCGGGCGCACCGAAGACGGCGGGCTCTACATCGCCATGGAGTACGTGCCGGGCAAGGATCTGCGCTCGGTATTGCGCGACGAGTGGCCGCTGGACGAGGCGCGGCTGTGCAACATCATCGCCCAGGTGCTCTCGGCGCTGGGCGAGGCGCACGCGCACAACGTCATCCACCGCGACCTGAAGCCCGAGAACATCATGGTCGAGCCGCGCCGGGGCGAGGCCGACTTCGTCAAGGTGCTCGACTTCGGCATCGCCAAGATCCTCGACAGCGAGCTGCCCGGCCTGACCCGCGCCGACGTCGTCTGCGGCACGCCGCAATACATGGCGCCCGAGCAGGCCACGGGCTCGCAGCTGGACAACCGCTGCGACCTCTACGCGGTGGGCGTCATCCTCTACCAGCTGGCCACCGGGCAGCTGCCGTTCGACGGGCCCAACTCCATGGACGTGCTCAACAAGCACGTCAACGACCTGCCCATGCCGCCGCGCCAGCGGCAGCCCAACGCGCCCATCAGCGAGGCCATGGAGAAGCTCATCCTCCGCGCGCTGGAGAAGGACCCGATGGACCGGCCGCAGACGGCCGAGCAGTTCCGCATGCTGGCGCTGAACGTGACGCGCAAGGTGCAGGCCGAGGCGCTGATGGAGAAGCGCACGCGCGTGCTCACGCCGCTGCCCAAGACCGACCCCATGCAGATGGCGCCCGTGCTGCCCGTGCGCAGGCCGCGCGGCCGCTGGGTCCTGGCCGCGCTGGCGGCGCTCGTCGTCGTGGCGCTGGGCTTCGCGGGCTTCCACCTCTACAGCCGGCCGGCGGCCGTGGAGCAGCCGGCGGTCGCCGAGACCGGCTCGTCGACCGTGACCATGCGCGACCCGGCCAAGGCCAAGCAGCTGGTGGCGCAGGCGAGCGAAGCCTCCGGGCGGCAGGACACCGGCGGCGCGCTCTCGCTCTTGCACGAGGCGCTGCTGCTCGACCCGGACAACGCCGAAGCGCACTACCGCCTGGCGTCGCTGCTGCTGCTGGAGAACCGCACCGACCGCGCCCGCCAGGAGTACGAAGAGGCCAAGCGCCTCGATCCGACGCGCTTCACCAAGCAGGTCGATCAGATCCTGCGCAGTCTCTAAGCGACCTCGACCCGCAGCAGCTGCTCGCCCACCTGGACGATGTCGCCCGCCTGCACCCTGGCTTCGGCGCGCACGCGCAGCAGCACGCCCGACGGGCCCATGCCCAGGTCCACCAGCGTCGCCGTGCCGTCCTCTGCCAGTCGAATCTCCGCGTGCCGCGCAGACAGCAGCGAGTCGGCGGGGAAGTTCAGGTCGCAGCCGGCCTTGCCAATGGCGATGACGGGCCCGGCGCGGTGACAAGTGCGCCCGGTGCGCCCGCCCGCCAGCACCTCGCTGATGCGCACGCTGCTTCCGGCCGGCCGCGGAGAGCCAAGCATGGGCGTCTCGCCGTCCGGATCGCGCGGCAAATCCGCGGGCCCGTCGAAGCGGAACAGCCGCTCGCCCGCGATGAACGAGTCGCCAGCCTCCAGCGGCGCGCTCTCGCGAACCTTCAGGTAGACGCCGTTGACGCTGCCGTCGTCGCGCAGCACAAGATGGCCGCCCGCGAAGGTCAAGGTCGCCGCGTGCGGCGCGACGAAGGGATCGTCCGCCAGCTCCACCTGGCCGCCGCCGCTGCCGATGGCGTTCTCCAGATAGGGCAGCGCGAAGCTGGTGCCGCTCTTCTCCAGGACGAGGCCCGCTCCGAACGGTGCGGGCTCCGGTTCGGCCGCGGGTGCCTCCTCGGGCTCCTCGAGAAGCTCGGCCGCGACAGGCTCCGCTTCGACCGGCGCGGGCTCTGCCGTGTCCTCCAGATGCTCGGCAGCCTGCTCCTCCAGATGCTCGACCGCAGCCTCGCCGGGCGTGTCCGTCTCCTGGATTTCGGGCGGCTCGCCTTCGACCAGGCTCATCGGCAGCGGGTCGCCTTCGGAGGTAGCCTTCAGGTCTTCGGAAGGCCTGCTGATGTCGAAGTCGTCGTCGGATACTGCGGACACCGCGGACGCTGCGGGCGCGGCGGCGCTCTCTTCGGCAGCCAGGTGCTGCACCAGCTCCTCGTCGACGTGGATGGACGGCGGCGCCTCTGCCGCGGGCTGCACGGGCGCGGGCAGGGCAGGAGTGACGACCGCCATCGACGCGGGAACAGGAGACGGCGAGGGAGCAGGCGCCTTCTTGGCGAACGGCGTTCCGCAGTCGAAGCAGAACTTCGCCGTCGGCGGGTTGAGCGCCCCGCAGTTGGAGCAGGTCTTCTCCGCGGGCGCAGCGGGAGCGGGCGCGGCGGCGGCCGGCGGCGGCGCCGCGGCCGGAGCCGGCGGTTCGCTCACCGGCTTCACAGCCTCCTCTTCCACGTGCGGAGGCGCGAACGCCTGCGGCGGAGTCTTGTCGTCCCAGGCTCCAGCCGTCGCCTCGGGCGCGATCTCCAGGCCGGCTTCGGCAGCCTCCTGATCGCTGATGGCCAGCGCCGACAGCTCGGACGAGATGGACGCCGATCCGTCGGGCGGAG
>DATBAA010000766.1:0-8530 GCA_036271755.1 Myxococcales bacterium
AACATGAAGCTCGCGGCGAGTGAGTTGGGCAAAGCCGGAATCAAGAGCTTGATGGAGCCCATCAATACCTTCGATATTCCAGGCTTCTATTTGCAACATACCGCACAGGCCCTGAGCATCATCGACGAGGTGGGCTCGGACAATCTGTATGTTCAATACGACGCCTACCATATGCAGCGCATGGAGGGAGAGCTGGCAGCCACCATCGGCAAGAACCTCGCCCGCATCGCGCACATCCAGGTGGCCGACAACCCGGGGCGCAACGAGCCGGGCACCGGCGAGATCAACCACGACTTCCTCTTCGCGCACCTCGACAAAATCGGCTATGCGGGCTGGATTGGTTGTGAGTACAAACCCGCGACGACCACCGAGGCCGGCCTCGGCTGGCTGAAAGGGAAATTGAAATGAGCAGCAAGCTTGGTTTCATTGGATTGGGCATCATGGGCGCGCCCATGGCTGGGCATTTGCTGAAGGCCGGCCACCAGGTGTTCGTGCACACGCGCAGCAAGGTGCGGCCCGAAGCCGAAGGCGCGACCGTCTGCAAGAGCGGCAAGGAAGTGGCCGAGAAGGCCGACGTCATCTTCATCATGGTGCCCGACACGCCGGACGTCGAGACCGTGCTCTTCGGCGAGAACGGCGTCGCCTCGGGCCTCTCGAAAGGCAAGGCGGTGGTGGACATGAGCTCCATCTCGCCCATGGCCACCAAGACCTTCGCGCAGAAGATCAACGCGCTCGGCTGCGAATACCTCGACGCGCCGGTCTCGGGCGGCGAAGTGGGCGCCAAGGCCGCGACGCTGACCATCATGGTGGGCGGCAGCGAAGAGGGCTTCGCGCGGGTGAAGCCGTTCTTCGAGTTGATGGGCAAGAACATCAACCTCATCGGCAAGAACGGCGACGGCCAGACTTGCAAGGTGGCCAACCAGATCATCGTCGCTTTGAACATCGCGGCGGTGGGCGAGGCGCTGGTCTTTGCCAGCAAGGCGGGCGCGGACCCGGCCAAGGTTCGCTCGGCGCTGATGGGCGGCTTCGCGGCCTCGCGCATTCTCGAGGTGCACGGCGAGCGGATGATCAAGCGCACCTTCAACCCGGGCTTCCGCATCAAGCTGCACCAGAAGGACTTGAGCCTCGCGCTCGCGGGCGCGCGCGAGCTGGGCGTCTCGCTGCCGCAGACCGCCTCTGCCGCGCAGCTGATGCAGGCCTGCGCCGCCAACGGGCTTGCCGACATGGATCACTCTGCGTTGGTCAAGGCGCTGGAGATGATGGCGAAGCACGAAGTGGCCTGATGAGCCTGTACGACCGGGTGATGCTGCGCGAGATCCTCTGGCCGCTGGCCGTGGGGCTGCTCGCCATCTTGCAACTCCTGGTCGTGGTGCAGCTGCTGCAGCTCAACGAGATCGTCTTTGGCAGCGCGGTGACGCTGGGCGATCTGCTCCGCGTCACCTCGGCGCTGGCGCCGCACTTCATGGTGGTGGCGGTCCCGCTGGCGTTCATGCTGGGCGTGCAGCTGGGCGTGGGGCGGCTGGCGGCAGATCGCGAGCTGCTCGCGTTCAGCGCCGCGGGCTTTCATCCGCTGCGGCTCTTCCGGGTGCCGCTCGCCATCGCGCTGGTGCTGGCCTGCGGGGTGGCCGCGCTGGCCCATTGGGCAGAGCCCTGGGGGCTTCAGCAGCTGAACCGCGTCTTGAACAGCGTCATCAAGCGCAACCTCGAGACCGGCCTCACCTCCGGCGTCTTCAACGACGGCCTGCCGCGCTTCATGATCTACGTCAACAGTCAAAGCGGAGAGGCCTCCAAGCGGGACTGGGAGGGCGTGCTCATCGAAGATCAGGTGAACGACGGCGAGCCGCTGCTCGCGCTGGCCACGCGCGGCCGCGTCGAGGACACGGGCGGCGACGCCATGGTGCTGCGCCTCTTCGACGGCGAGCTGCACCGCACCGAGCCGCACGGCGAGACGGTGGCGCGCTTTCAGGAGGGCACCTTCCTGGTGGGCGTGCAGGATCCGGTCGCGCAGAAGAACCGCTTCGCGCAGAACGAAGCGCAGCTGAGCGGCGAGATGCTGCGCGCGCGCATCGACGGGCTGAAGGCGCAGAAGCGTCCCATCGACGCCGCGCGGCTGGAGCTGGAGCTGGTGCGGCGCTGGGCAGTGCCGTTTGCCTGCCTGGCCTTCGCGCTCCTGGGCGTCCCGCTCGCCATCATGGCCACCGGCCAGCGCGGCGGCGCGTACCTGATCACGCTGGCCTCGTTCGTCGCTTTCTACACGATGTCGCGCGTCTCGGTGGCCATGGCCGAGCACGGCATCAACGCCTGGATCGCGGGATTTGCTCCTGATCTGGCCATCGCCGCCGCGGGCGTGCCATTCGTGATTCGAATGGTGCGCCGCGGCGTCGCTCATCGGTAAATTTGTAAAAGCCGCATGACCGGCCGCGTCTTGAACGCAATGTCGCACCCATGCATGGTGCGCCTCCGCTTCAAACCGATTTGGGGGCATAACAATGTCACTTCGAGTGCATGCAGCCTTGCTGCTCATCTCAAGCGCCGCCGCGGCCCACAACACCGCGCCGGCTCCTTCGCGCTGCGATCAACTGCTCGCGGCCTTCGGCAACAAGCTCGCCGACGTCACCTGCGTCGAGAGCACGGACCTCACCACCACCAACCCGAACACCACGCCGGCCAACAACGCCATCGCCACGCTGCCGGCGTTCGCCTTCACGCCGCAGACCGACCGCGCCACCATCGCGCCCGATGCGGCCAACAAGACGCCCATCACCAAGGTTGTGCCGGGCATCCAGCTGAACGGCCGCATCGCCAGCGATCCGCTGGGCCAGGCCCGCTTCCTTCTCCGCCTGCCCGACAGCTGGAACGGCCGCCTCGTCGTCGCCGGCGCCTCCGGTACCCGCAGTGAGTTCAACGGTGACTTCGCCTGGAGCGACTATGTGCTCCAGGAAGGCTACGCCTATGCCTCGCAGAACAAGGGCGTGCTCAACCTGACGCTGAGCACCGCGGCCGATCCGCTGGGCTGCCGTCTCAACCCCGCCTCGACCACCTTCGTGAACTTCTTCGACAACGGCCCGGGCCAGCAGTTCACGCGCTGGGCGGACTTCATGGCGCAGGCAGCTTCGCTGGCGCAGCAAGGCGCGCGCTCGCGCTACGGCCGCGGCCCGCAGCGCACCTACGCGGTGGGAACCTCGAACGGCGGCTACCAGGTGCGCCGCGCGATGGAGTCCTATCCCGACCTCTTCGACGGCGGCGTCGACTGGGAAGGCACCTTCGTCGACGAGCACGCCCCGAACTTGCTGACCGACCTGCCGGCAGGCGTGCTCAACTTCCCCGACTACGTCACCTCGGGCTTCAGCGCCACCAGCACGGCGGCGGCCAACATCCGCGCAGCCGGGTATCCGTCGGACATCGTCAGCGGCACCAACTCACTCTGGGGTTTGTATTCGGCGCAGTTCTGGGAAGTCACCCAGTGCCAGTGGCAGAAGCGCCTCGACCCCACTTACAACACGTATGTTCAAGGCACCGGAACCTATAACTACGTCTCGCGGCTCCCGGTCAGCGACGTGGGCGCGAACCTGAACGCCTTCGCCACCACCGGCCGCCTCCAGCGGCCGCTGATCACCGTCGCGGGCACCATGGACGGGCTGTTGCCCATCGATCACCACGCCCGCGCCTACGCCCGCAAGGTCGCCAAGCACATGGACAACCATGGCGACGATCACGGGCATGGGCACGATGACGATGACGTCCAGTACCGTCTGTATGAGGTGCAGAACGGCAACCACATCGAGACCTTCAAGCTGACCTTCCCGCAGCTGGAGCTCATCGAGCCGCACGCGCAGCGCGCCTTCGACCTGCTGGTCGACGCGGTCGAGCACCACAACGCGCTGCCGCCCTCGCAGTGCATTCCGCACGGCGGGGCCATCAGCGCGGCGCCGGCGCAGGCGGGCCACTGCGCGAGCTTGTTCGCGCCGTAGAGACTTGTCTGAGTGACTTGGGAGCGCCGGGTGCTTTGCCCGGCGCTCTCTTTTTGTGCTTTTTCCGAGTTTGGGTGTGCCGGCGATTGATTGGGGAATTCACCGGCGGTCTTGGCCTGTATAGCCCTCTGCTGATGTGACGCGCGGTGGGCGGCGGGCGCGCGCTGGTTTCTGCTGGTCGTGGGGAAGATGTTGTTGGGTGCCGGCGTGAATGTTTTGCGCGGTGATGAGGTTGCCGGCGGGGCCGTCAGCAGGGTGGTACGGGGCGGAGCCCTGTACAGTGGAGCCGCGCAGCGGCGGAGCGCCCCAAAAGATTCAAAGTCGCGCGCTGGTCAGCCACAAGGAGCGCCCTCGGTTCGACAAGCCGACGCCGGCGCACGTGACGTGCGGGTGCTGGATCACCTGCCGAGTCTGCGCTCGTCGCGGAGGTTCGCAGTCATCCGGCGCTGCGGCAGTTGTTGATCGCGCCGGAGACCTTGCTGCTCAGCGTCGGATGGAAGCTGGCGCGGCCGAGGTCGAGCTAGCGGCTCGAGGTCGGCTCACAGGGACAGCCCGAGGCGGCCGGCCAGCTCTTTGACCGAGGCGCGGAAGCCCTCCAGGCCGTCGGCGGAGTTGGCGGCGAGCAGCCCGTTCAACACCTTTGCGGCCTCGGTGGTCCGCCCGTTCTTCGCCAGCAGCACCGCCCGGCAGCGCTCGCGCATGGCGGAGAACCCCGGCAGCTGATCGCCGTGCTCCAGCTCCTTCAAGAGCGCCGTCTCGTTGGGGAAGCGCGCGAGGAAGCGCAAGATGGGCCCGCGCAAGAGCTGCTCCACCTCGTCGGAGATGAGCGTGCTGCTCACGCCCGGCTTGAGGCTCCACCAGACCGGCTCGCCGTCGGGCATGAAGCGTCCGATGCCGGACTGGATGACCGGCTCCGCGGTGCCGGCGTTCTTGGGAAAGGGGCGTCCGGAGTACGCCTCGTGGAACGCCACCGAGGTGACCGCGATGTTGAGCGTGAAGGTGGCCTCTTCCGGCTTCTTCAGCTGGCTGGTCTGGAAGAGCACGATGCGGGCAAGGCCTTCGCTCATGGAGACGAAGTTGCGCGCCGACTTCTTGTAGCCGCTTTGGGTGAAGAGCGGGGTGAGCGTGGCCAGGACTTCGTCGAGGATGTCATTCGGGGCGTCCATTGAGTCCGATTCTCTATTCCTTCGTCCCATGCCGCAACCTGTACCGGAATGGAACAACATCTGGTTGACAGCCGGCCGATTGGTAAGTAAGCACTCACTTACTCATGGGCCGGCCCCGCCTCATCGAAGACGACGCCATCCTCGCCGCCGCGCGCGAGGTGTTCCTCTCCCGCGGCGCGGCCGCCACCACCCAGGACGTGGCCGAGCGGGTGGGCCTGTCGCAGGCGGCCATCTTCAAGCGCTTCGCCACCAAGCAGGAGCTGTTCCTGGCGGCCATGGTGAGCGGCAACGAGCGCCAGGACCTGATCGAGCGCTTCCAGAAGCGTGCCGCCGCCACGGGCCTTCGCCCCGCGCTCATCGGCCTGGGCGACGACCTGCTGCCCTTCTTTCGCCGCGTGCTGCCGCTGCTCTTGCTCAGCTGGTCCAACCGCTCGGAGTTCGGCTTTCCCAAGGCCATGACCATGGGCAACTATCCGCCCAACCGCGCCGTGCAGGAGGTGGTCGCGGTGATCGCCGCCGAGATGCGCGCCCGAAGGCTGCGCAAGCACGACCCGTGGCTGGTGACGCGCGCCTTCGTCGGCGGCCTGCAGAACTACGTGCTCTTCGAGCTCTTCGCGAAGGGGACGGAGGCGGCCTGTGCCGGCGACGGGCGGAGCGCGAGCGCGCGTGGCTTTGGAGGCCTCGCCCCGCCGGTGTATCCGCCCAAGGAATACGTGCGCGGCCTGGTCGATATCCTCTGGAAGGGAATCGCGCCCCCCGCCGCGGCTTCCGCCGCGCGTGCTTTGAAGGAGCAGGAATGAAGCGCCTCGTACCGTTCATCGTCGTGGCGGCCATCGCCGCGGGCATCTTCTTTGGCTATCGCGCCTGGGAGAAGCACAAGGAAGGACTGCCGCTGGAGTGGAGCGGCACCGTCGAAGCGTACACGGTCACCGTCGGCTCGCGGGTGGGCGGCCGCATCAAGGACGTGCTGGTGCGCGAGGGAGATCACGTCAAGGCCGGCCAGCCGCTGCTGTTGCTCGAGCCCGGCGATCTGCTCGGACAAGAGTTGCAGGCCAAGGGCCAGGTCGGGCAGGCGCAAGCCAACGCGGCGAAGGTGGCCAGCCACGGCGAAGGCCCGCGCGCGCAGGAGATCGCCGGCGCCCGCTCGCGCCTGGAAGCCCAGGAGGCCGCGGTGCAGAAGGCGCAGCAAGATCTCAAGCGCGCCGAGACCCTGGTGCAGCAGAAGGTGGAGACGCAGCGCACGCTCGACGACGCCCGCACTGGCCTGCGCAACGCTTCAGCGCAGCGAGACGCGCTGCGGTCTGCGGTCGAAGAGCTGCTGCGCGGAACCCCGCAGGACGTGAAGGCGGCCCAGGGCGCGCTCGACGCCGCGCAGGGCCGGCTGCAGCAGATCCAATCCATGCTCGACGAGCTGACCATTCGCGCCCCGCGCGACGCGCGCATCGAGACGCTCGACCTGCGGCCCGGAGACATCTTGGGCGTCAACGCGGCGGCGGCGAAGCTGCTCGAGCCCGGCCAGCTCTTCGTGCGCATCTACGTGCCCGAGACGCAGATGGGCCACATCAAAGAAGGACTCGTCGTCCCCGTCTATGTGGACACCTTCCCCGGCCGCGCGTTCAAGGCGCAGGTCGAGGCGGTGAGCGGCATCGGCGAATACACGCCGCGCAACCTGCAGACCGAGGACGAGCGCGCCGACCAGGTCTTCGCGGCGCGGCTGCGCATCGACGAGGGCACCGACATCTTGCGCGCGGGCATGGCCGCCTTCGCCCGCGTGCCCAGGTGACCACCGAAGCCGCGCAGAGCGCCGCGCACGCGGCGGGCGTCATCAGCGTCAACGGGGTCACGCGGCAGTTCGGTGACTTCGTCGCGCTGCGGGACGTCTCGCTGCAAGTCAGGCAGGGCGAGGTGTATGGGCTGCTCGGACCCAACGGCTCGGGCAAGTCGACGCTCATCCGCATCCTCTGCGGCCTGCTCGCGCCCAACAGCGGCACCGCCAGCGTCCTGGGCCTCGACGTGGCCACGCAGGGCGAAGAGATCCGCCGCGCCATCGGCTACATGAGCCAGAAGTTCTCGCTCTACGGCGACCTCACCGTCCGCGAGAATCTAGAGTTCTTCGGCCGCGTCTACCGCCTCTCGGAAAAGAAGATGCACGAGCGCTTCGACGCGGTGGTGGCGCTGACGCACATCGAGCCGTATCTCGACAGGCGCGCAGGGGTGCTCTCCGGTGGCTGGAAGCAGCGGCTGGCGCTGGGCGCGGCGCTCTTGCACGAGCCGCGCGTGGTCTTCCTCGACGAGCCGACGGCCGGCATCGATCCGGTGGCGCGCCGCCAGCTCTGGGATCTGATCTTCGAATTGGCCGCGCGGGGAGTGACCTTCTTCGTCACCACCCACTACATGGACGAGGCCGAGCGCTGCGGCGAGGTGGGCTACCTGTACAACTCGCGGCTGCTCGTCACCGGCACTCCCGACTCGCTGAAGACCGCGCCGGAGATGAGCCGTCCAGAGGTGCGCCACCTGGAGATCGAGACCCGCCAGCCGGCGCGCGCACTGTCCTTCCTGCGCACGCAGCCGTACTGCGAAGGCGCCACCATCTTCGGCCAGTCGGTGCACGCGGTGGTGAAGCGCAGCTGCTCCGATACCCAGCTCACCGAAGTGCTGCACCACGAAGGCTTCCCGCGAGCGACCGTGCGCGAGATCGAGCCGTCGCTGGAAGACGTCTTCGTCTACCTGACCGAAACCGCCGCGCGGGGAGGCGCCTGATATGTGGCACTCGTTCTATGCGGTCTTCCGCAAAGAGTTTCTCCACATGCTGCGCGACAAAGGCACCGTCCGCCTGGTGCTGATGATCCCGCTCATGCAGCTCTGCCTCTTCGGCTTCATCGATCAAACCGTGCACGACGTGCCCACGGTGGTGGTCGATCAAGACCGCTCGAGCGACAGCCGCGACTTCATCGACCGCCTGCGCGCCTCGAAGACCTTTCGCGTCGACACCATCACCATGAGCCCCGAGGCCGCGCACGACGCCATCCGCAGGGGCTCGGCGCGCGTGGCGGTGGTGATTCCGCCCGACTTCCACCGCCGCAAGCTGCGCGAGAGCGACGCGCAGATCCTGGTGCTGATCGACGGCTCCGACTCGACCGTCAGCGCGCAAGCTTTGGCTTCCATCAACGGCCTCACCATCCAGCCGGTGGCGGTCACCAAGGTGGCCATGTCCGCGCATCCAATCATTCTCTTCAACCCCGAAGGCCGGACGGCCAATTACATCGTGCCCGGTCTCATCGCGGTCTTGCTGATGATGGTGGGCGTCGTGCTCTCCGCCAGCGCCATCGTCCGCGAGAGGGAGCAGGGCACCTTCGAGCAGCTGATGGTCACGCCCATCAACCCCATCGGCTT
>DATBAA010000767.1:0-1708 GCA_036271755.1 Myxococcales bacterium
GGCGATTGCGCTCCTCTTCCGCACGGCGCGCCTCCCTTGGGTCGACGCCCCCGGACCTCTTCTCCGCCTCGGCTCGCGCCTTCTTGCGAGCTGCGGCGAGCCGCACGGTGGGGTAGTGCCCGAGGCTCAGCTTGGCCTCTCTGCCCGCCTCCTTGTAGCGATAGACCCATGACTTGCCCGTCGGGCGAATTCGAAGGTACAAGCCCTCGCCATCGGCCAGCAGAAATTCGCTGTTACGCGGCTTAGCCGCCCTGATCAAAAGCTCGTTCAATTGCCCCATGGTGTACCCAAAAACGACTGAAATTGAAAAACACAGTCTGGGTACACCGTTGGGTACACGCAAGAAGCGGACGGTGCGAGATTCAGCGAGACCGCTTGAGCCGCCGTTTAAGGCTAAGTCCTTGATTTACAAGGGCTTTGAAGCGCTCTTGGGATCTTCTGGGAAAGGCCAGTGGTGGCCAAGGGCGGAATCGAACCACCGACACGCGGATTTTCAATCCGCTGCTCTACCGACTGAGCTACTTGGCCGTGAGCCGGCGATTATATCGGCCGCTCCTGGCTCGAGCGCCGTGCCTGGGCCGCCTTCAGATCGTGCTGCGCTTGTTGCGCGACAGGTCGACGCCGAGCTGCTTGAGCTTGCGATAGAGATGAGTGCGCTCGAGGCCGGTCTTCTCCGCGACCCGCGTCATGCTGCCGTTCTCCTGCGCCAGATGGAACTCGAAGTAGCTCTTCTCGAACGCGTCGCGCGCTTCGCGCAGCGGCCGGTCGAGATCGAAGCTCTGCTCCGGCTGCGGCCCGAGCATCACCGGCAGAGACGGCGGCATCGCGCCGCCCGTCATCGCCGCCTCGACGGTCAGTCCGGGCTCGCTCGGCGGCGTGGTGCCGCCCGCGGCCGCGCTGCGCGAGGCCGGCTTGGCCAGCCCCTGCTCGACGGCGCGCAGCAGCTTCTGCAGCGTGATCGGCTTTTCCAGAAAGGCCATGGCGCCGAACTTGGTGGCCTCGACGGCGGTATCGATCGTGCCGTGGCCGCTCATCATGATCACGGGCATCGTCAGCTGCGCGCTCGAGCCCCACTCCTTCAGCAGCGTGATGCCGTCGACGTCGGGCATCCAGATGTCGAGCAGCACCAGGTCGGGCCGGATGCGCTCGCGGCAGGCGCGGGCCTGCGCCGCGTCTTCCGCGAGCTCGACCGTGTGCCCTTCATCGGCGAGGATCTCCGACAGCAACGCGCGAATGCCGAGTTCGTCGTCAACGACAAGAATGGTGGCCATGAACCTTTCAGTGAGATCGCGCCCGCGCAGCGCTCTCGACTGCCGCGGCGCGAGGCGCCGGGGCGAGTTTCGAAAATGATAGCGAAACTTGGGCGCCGCGCGGGGGCGTGCCTGGTTCGCCTTCGCGCGCTTCGCTGCCGCCGAGGTTGGCGACGCGAATGCGCGCGCCGTGCTCGTCGGCGATCTTCTTGACCACGGCCAGGCCGAGCCCGGTGCCCTTGCTCTTGGTCGTCACGTAGGGCTCGAACGCGCGCTTGAGCACGCGCTCGGAAAAACCGGGCCCGTTGTCGACGACCACCAAGCGCACCGCGCGCACTTCGCCCTGCTCGTTGCGGGCGGTCTCGGTGCAGACGCGAACCCGCCCGTCGCTGCGCTCGGCCACGGCGTCCAGGGCGTTTTGCACCAGGTTGTGGATGACCTGGCGCAGCTGCGTGCCG
>DATBAA010000768.1:0-2356 GCA_036271755.1 Myxococcales bacterium
GAATGAGGGTTGACAAGAGTAGTCGGTTAATATATCCTGATATCAAAATGAAGCGGCCGGTGCAGTTGGAGTTCATGAGCCACGGGGGACGGCGGAAGGGTGCCGGCCGGCCGCGAGGGGATCGCGTTTCTCATGATGTTCGGCCTGTATTTGGGAAGCCGATGCCGGCGCACGTGACTTTGCGCATTTGTGAGGATGTGCCGAGTCTGCGGTCGTCGCGGCGGTTTGCGGTCATTCGCCGGAGCTTCAAGGTGTTGCTCGAGCGGCGGGCGTTCCGGTTGGTCAGGTTCTCCGTTTTGAGCAATCACCTGCACCTGATCGTCGAGGCGGATGACAGCGGCGCGCTTTCGCGAGGGATGCAGGGGTTGTGCATCCGGCTGGCCAAGGCTTTGAACAAGGTTTTGGGGCGCAAGGGCGCGTTGTTTGGCGACCACTACCATTCGCATCTGCTGCGGAGTCCGGCGGAGGTGGCGAATGCGCTGGCCTATGTCAGCACGAACGCGCGCAAGCACTACGGCGTGGCGGGAGAGGACTACTTCGGCTCTGGCCACTCCGAATGGTTGGAGCTCCTGGCTGCGCCGGTGAGTTGGTTGCTCAAAGACGGTTGGAGGTTGGCAAAGAGGCGGCGGGTCGGCGTGAACGTGTAGTCTCGCGTCGAAGGCGAGGCGGCGATGAATTTCACCAGCGGGCGGAGTGTCGTGTCCTGCATGCGGATGCCGCGCTTCCTCACCCTGGCCGTGTTGGCGGCTGCTTGCTCGACGGCGGTTCGCAAGGACGCGACGCCGCCGCTCTCGTCCCAGGCGCCGCAGGCCGCGGCTGCCGCGGCCGCCACCACTGATTCGCCGGTGCTGACGCAGGCCGAGATGATCGAGCACGTGCTGGATCGCACCACCTTTGGCCCGCGCGCGATCGATCGGCGGCACGTGCGAGAGGAGGGGATCTCGGCGTTTCTCGAGGAGCAGCTGCACCCCGAGCAACTGGAAGACGCGGCGGTCAGCGCCAGGCTGGCCACGTTCGAGGTGCTGAACAGCTCGCCGGACGCGCTGGTTGCGCGGCTCTACAAGGAGCGCAAGAAGAAGCAGCAGGAGAAGCGCCAGGAGGAGATGTTGGCGGCGGCGCCCGGAGCGCCCGCGGGCGAGCCCAAGCCGGCGGAGCCGATGGCGCGTCCGAGGGCGGTGAAGCGCGACTACGTGCAGCAGCTCTCGCAGGCCAAGCTGCTGCGGGCTGTCTCGTCGGACCGGCAGCTGCAAGAGGTCATGGTCGACTTCTGGTTCAACCACTTCAACGTCTTCTCCGGCAAAGCGGACGAGGCCGCGCTGCTGCCTGAGTACGAGTCGAAGGCGCTGCGGGCCAACGCGCTGGGAACCTTCCCCGAGCTGCTCGAGGCGGTGGCGCACAGCCCGGCCATGCTGGTGTATCTCGACAATTGGCGCTCGGCGGTGCCGAAGCCGAAAGCGAAGCAGCAGCGCGGCATCAACGAAAACTACGCGCGCGAATTGCTCGAGCTGCACACGCTGGGCGTCGACGGCGGCTACTCGCAGCAGGACGTCATCGAGGTGGCGCGCTGCTTCACCGGCTGGACGGTGGGAGAGCCGCGGACCGACCCGCGCTTCCTCTTCAAGAAGGAGATGCACGACTTCGGGCAGAAGATCGTCCTCGGACATCTCATCCCGGCGGGCGGCGGCATCGAGGACGGAAGCCAGGTGCTGCACATCCTCGAGACGCATCCGGCGACGGCGCGCTTCCTCGCCGGAAAGCTCATCAGGCGCTTCGTCAGCGACGACCCTCCCGACGCTCTGGTGTCCCGCGTGGCCAGCACGTACACCGCGACCGGCGGTGACATCCGCTCGATGCTGCGCACCATCTTCGAGTCGCCGGAGTTCTGGAGCCGCAAGGCCCTGCGCGCCAAGGTGCGCTCGCCGCTCGAGCTGGTGACGGCCTCGACGCGGGCGCTCAACGCATCGGTCGCGGATCCGCTGCAGCTGGCCAAGGCCGTGGCGCGCATCGGCCAGCCGCTCTATGGCGCGCAGCCTCCCACCGGCTACGCCGATGTCTCGCAGACCTGGCTCTCGTCGGGAGCGCTCCTGGCGCGCATCGACTTCGGGCTCTCGCTCGCCAGCGGTCAGGTCGAAGGCGTGAGCGTCGATCTCTCCAGCCTCGGCGGCGGACCGCCCGAGCAGGTGTTGACCCGGGCCGCGGCCACGCTGGGCGCCAACGCCCTCTCGGACAAGACCCGCGACTACATCCTGCAGCAGCTGCGGCAGACGCCTTCCAAGCCGGACCTGCAGGCGGCGCGCGCGGTCGGGCTGCTCCTCGGCGCCCCGGAGCTGCAGCGGAGATGAGCATGCGCTTCTCA
>DATBAA010000769.1:0-8663 GCA_036271755.1 Myxococcales bacterium
AGCTGGTTCCACTTCGACTTCGTCAGTTTCCTGCTGCTCGACTCGTTCACCGAACCGGCCAGTCTCTACAAAGGCAGCGGCTTCGGCACCTCCATTGCGTTGACGGCGCACGGCGTGGCGGTGGGCGCGCCCAACGGCACGCGCATCGTCGGCAAGCTCATCTCCGAGCGCTCGCCGGGATACGTCTACGTCTTCGGGCCGAACCACACCGACGTCACCCGGCTCACGGGCGTGGGCACGGAGGGCGCCACCGGCGGCCCTGGCTTCGGCGGCAGCGTCGCGACCTCGCAGGACGGCCTCACGCTGGCCGTCGGCGCGGGCACCGAAGTGGGCCGCTCGATGACCGCCTACGTCTTGCACCAGAACACCACCACCAGCGCCTGGACGCAGTCCAATGTCATCGGGCCGCCCTCGGGGGCCACTGGCTCGGACATCCGCGTCGCCATCGACGGCGGCCTCCTGGGCGTCACCACCGGCAACGGCTCGACGGGCACGGCGCGCTTCTTCAGCTTCTCCGGGCCTCTGGGCGCGCAGCAGAACGCCAGCTTCGCGCTCGACTATCCGCGGGCGCCCATCGACTTGCGGTCGGGCAGGGCCATCGTCGGCCAGCCGGACTTCCTCGGCAGCGCCGGCTACATCGCCACCTATGCGGGGACGCAGCCGGTGATCCTTGCCAACCCGCCGCCTGTCGGCGCCCTGAATCCTTGAGGGACGACATGAGAACAATTCTCTGCGCCGCGCTCCTGGCTGCTTGCGGTGGTCAAGACCTGGGCGAGAAGGCGCTTCGCAACGCCGGCGACGATCTGATCGTGAGCTGGGCCGCGAGCGGCAACGAGACCGATCCCAACGCGGCCCTCGGCGCGCAGTTCGGAAGCTCGGTGGCTACCAACGGCAACTGGATCGCGGTCGCGCGCCAGCCAGCCTCGGCAGCCGACGTTGCCCGCGTCGAGGTGTGGCAGCGCAGCGGAACTGGCTGGGCGCACAATATGAGCTGGTCCGTGGCGACCTGGTCCAGCCACGCACCAGGGCACCGGGCCGTGGTGGCGATGAGTCCCGGCAGGCTGCTCATCGGAGAGCCGTGCATCTCCAACGCCCCTGGCTGCGTCGGCTATTTCGAGATCTTCGAGCTGTTCCACGGCAACCTCTGGGCGCTCCGGGCCGGGGACACCTGCGACAACCCCGCGTCCTGGGATTGCGGCACCGCGGTCGCGGTCTCGGACACCGATTGGGCGATCACCAGCGGCGGGGTGGTCTCCTGGTACAAGTACGAGGATACAGATTTCAATTTCCCGCTGCAGGCCGCCTTCACCGAACCTTCCACTGTCTACCTGGACAGCGGCTTCGGCAGCTCGATCGCGATGACCAATCACGGCGTCGCGGTGGCCGCGCCAAACGGCTCGCCGTTCCCCATCCACAAGGGCGTCAGCCAGCGTTCGCCGGGCTACGTCTACGTCTTCGGGCCGGGAGCAACCGACGTCACCCGGCTCACGGGCGTGGGAACCCAGGGCGCCACCGGCGGCCCGGGCTTCGGCGGCAGCATCTCGACCTCGCAGGACGGACTCACGCTGGCCGTCGGCGCGGGCACCGAGGTGGGCCGCTTCATGACCGCCTACGTCTTCCACGAGAACGCCGCCACCAACACCTGGGGCAAGCCCACCGTCATCGCGCCGCCCACGGGAGCGACGGGCTCGGACATTCGCGTGGCCATCGACGGCGGCCTCCTGGGCGTCACCACCGGCAACGGCTCGACCGGCACGGCGTCCTTCTTCAGCTTCTCCGGAGGGCTTCTCGGGAGCGCGCAGTTGAACGCCAGCTTTGCGCTCGACTATCCGCGGGCGCCCATCGACTTGCGGTCGGGCAGGGCCATCGTCGGCCAGCCGGACTTCCTCGGCAGCGCCGGGTACATCGCGACGTATGCCGGGACGCAGCCGGTCATCGCGGTCAACCCGCCGGTGGGCGCGCTCAATCCCTGAGATGGTAGAGACCTTGCGCGATGGCGCGCGAGATCCGGTTCGTCCTGCAGAGACCGAAGCGATCGGAGAACATCGGCGCGGCGGCGCGGGCGCTGGCCAACACCGGCGCGGGCTCGCTCTGGCTGGTGTCGCCGCGGGCGTTCGACGAAGAGGTCGCCGCCAAGGTAGCGACGCGCGGCGCGAAGCACGTCTTGGACGAGATGCGCGTCGTCGAGACGCTGGACGAAGCGCTCGCCGACTGCATCGACGTGGTGATGACCTCCGGCCGCGAGGTGCGCGGCGCGCTCGATCCGCGGCAGACCGCGCGGCGGCTGGCTTCGGCGGCCGGGCCGGTCGCGCTGGTCTTCGGCGACGAGCAGAACGGCCTCGAGCGGCTGACGCTCCGGCGGGCCTATGCGACCGCGACCATTCCCACGGCCGAGAAGAGCTCGCTGAACCTGGCGCAGGCGGTGCTGGTCTTTGCCTGGGAGACGCACGTGGCGTTCGGCGCGGCGCCGCTGCCCAAGGCGCGCACGCGGCCGCTGGCCGACGGGCGGCACCTCGCCATCCTGCGCGAGAGAGCGCTCGTTGCTTTACAGAAGGCCGGGCTGAAAGAGCGCAACAACCCGCAGCGCGTGGTCGACGACGTCCTGGAGATCCTCCACCGCGCCAACGCCACCACCCGCGAGGTGCGCCTGCTGCTCGCCTTGATCCGCAATCTCAAGGGTTGGCCGTGATTACCAAGGCGTAAAAACCTCAAGCTCGAAAGCTGGCTGTCAGGGCTTGATTCGCGACGAGTCATTCAACTTTACACGTCTAGACTTCGCTTTCGGCGGCCGCGTAGTGAGTTGCCAAAGGGGGAGTTCATGCCAGCTCAATTGTCTTATCCCGGCGTCTACGTCGAGGAGATACCCAGCGGGGTTCACACCATCACCGGTGTCGCCACCTCGATCACCGCGTTCATCGGCCGGGCCGCGCGCGGGCCAACCGATCTGGCGGTGACCATCGAGAGCTACGGTGACTTCGAGCGAACCTTCGGCGGTCTCTCGGCGCAGAGTGAGATGAGCTACGCGGTTCGGGACTTCTTCCTCAACGGCGGCGGCCAGGCCATCATCGTGCGCGTCGCCAACGGCGCCACCTCTGCCGCCATCGACCTGACCGTCTCGGCCGGGCCGCCGGTCTCGCTGCTGTCGTTGGTCGCGTCGGGGCCGGGCGCCTGGGGAAACAACCTCTCGGCCACCATCGACTTCAACGTCCGCAACCCGGCCGATACGAACACCTTCAACCTCACCATCGCCGAGACGGTCAGCGGCCAGGTGGTGAACAGCGAGCGGTTCCTCAACGTCTCCGTCTCGCCGGCCGACCCGCGCTATCTGCCCTCGGTGCTGCAGGGCTCGAACCTGGTCGCGCCCAAGCTCGACGCAAACGGCAATCCTGTCGTCCCCAACGCGCGCCCCGCGATCGGCTCGGTCAACGCCACCGCCGCCTCGGGTGCCGACGGCAACGCGCCTTCGGCCGTGCAGGTGACGGGCAGCCAGAACGCCAAGACGGGCCTCTACGCGCTGGAGAAGGCCGACCTCTTCAACCTGCTGGTCATCGCGCCCTACGCGGCCAACGGGGCCGACGTCGATGCCGCGGTCTGGACGGCGGCGGCGGCGTACTGCGAGCAGCGCCGCGCCTTTCTCCTCATCGATTCGCCGTCCGGCTGGCGAACCAAGGACCTGGCCAAGACCGGCGCCGGCGCGGGAGTGGGGACGAGCAGCAAGAACTCGGCGCTCTTCTTTCCGCGCATCCGCGAGCCGGATCCGCTGGCCGAATTCCAGCTCGCCGACTTCGCGCCCTCGGGAGCCCTGGCGGGAATCTTCGCCCGCACCGACGCGACGCGGGGAGTGTGGAAGGCGCCGGCCGGGCTCGAGGCGACGCTGGTGGGCGTGCCGCAGCTGACCGTGCAGCTCACCGACGCGGAGAACGGCGAGCTCAACCCGCTGGGCGTCAACTGCCTGCGCGCCTTTCCCGTCATCGGGCGGGTCGCGTGGGGCGCCCGGACGCTGCAGGGCGCGGACATCCTCGCCTCGGAGTGGAAGTACATTCCGGTGCGGCGCACCGCGCTCTTCCTCGAGGAGAGCCTCTACCGCGGCACGCAGTGGGTGGTCTTCGAGCCCAACGACGAGCCGCTCTGGGCGCAGATTCGCCTCAACCTGGGCGCGTTCATGCAGAGCCTCTTCCGGCAGGGCGCGTTCCAGGGCGCCAGTCCGAAGGATGCCTACTTCGTCAAGTGCGACAAGGAGACCACGACGCAGAACGATATCGACTCGGGCATCGTCAACATCAAGGTCGGATTCGCGCCGCTCAAGCCCGCCGAGTTCGTCGTCCTTCAACTGCAGCAGATGGCCGGCCAGATCGCGGTCTAGCAATTCAAGGGGGGATTCCAAATGGCACAATTCGTCAAGAACCAGCGGTCCGATCCGTACAAGAACTTCAAGTTTCGCGTGAAGTGGGACGGTCGCTACGTGGCCGGCGTGAGCAAGATCGGCGGGCTTAAGCGCACCACCGAGGTGGTCAAGCACCGCGACGGCGGCGACCCCAGCACCAGCCGCAAGTCCCCGGGCCGCACCGAATACGACGCCATCACGCTCGAGCGCGGCGTCACCCACGACCTGGACTTCGAGCGCTGGGCGAACAAGGTGTGGAACTACGGCGCCGGCCTGGGCGTCGAGACCTCGCTGCGCGACTTCCGCAAGGACTTGATCATCGAATTCTACAACGAGGCCGGACAGCTCGCGATCTCCTACAAGGTGTATCGCTGCTGGGTCTCGGAGTACCAGTCGCTGCCCGATCTCGACGCCAACGCCAACGCGGTGGCCATCCAGCACATCAAGCTCGAGAACGAGGGCTGGGAGCGCGATCAGGAGACGCCAGAGCCCACGGAGCCGGCGTTCGACAATCCAGGTCTCTGAGGACTGTCTCCGTGCTCAACGCGTCAGTCATCATCGCCGCCTGGGAGGGCGGCCAGGGACGGAGTCCCGCCGGGAAGGCCCTGGCCATCCTCGAAGCCGCGGGTGGCACCGGGCTCCTGGCCTTGCCGGTGGGCGAGGTTGCCGCGAGGCTCCTGGCGCTTCGCGAGCGCGCTTTCGGGCAGGTTCTGGATTGCCGCGCCAGCTGCCCGGTCTGTCCTGCGCGCGTCGAGTTCAGCGTCGACGCCGCCGCGCTGCAGTTGGAACCGCCGGCCAGGGCTGGAGAGCTGTCGCTGTCGCGCGGCGGCTGGGAGGTGCGCTTCCGGCTGCCGATCGCGGGCGATCTGCTGGAGGCTTCGCGGCAGCGCGACCCGCGCGCGCTCTTGATCGAGCGCTGCGTGCTCGAAGCGCGCAGCGGCGGCCAGCCCGTGCCGGCGCGGGAGCTTCCGGGCGAAGTCCTGCAGTGGCTGGGGGACGCGCTGGAAGAGGCTGACCCGCGCGGAGATCTGCAGATCGATCTGAGCTGCCCGGCGTGCGCCCACCAGTGGCGCGAGCCGTTCGACGCCGGCTCGTTTCTCTGGAGCGAGCTGGCCGGCGAGGCCCGGCGGCTCTTCCGCGACGTGGATGCGCTGGCGCGCGCTTACGGGTGGACGGAGCCCGAGATCTTCGCGCTCAGCGCGCGGCGGCGGCAGGAATACCTGGAGCTGGTCTCCGCATGAGCGACTACTTCTCACGCCTCGCGCAGCGGGCAGCCGGAGGATCGCGGGCGATCGAGCCCATCTTGCGGCCGCTCTTCGCGCCGCGGGCAGCTTTGTCTCCAGACGCGGGCGAGCTGCTGCAGGGCTCCGGCATCGAGGCTGCCGTCGAGCAGGAGCCGCAGCTGCGCGGAGCCTCGCGCGCTCCTTCGCGCGTTTCCTCGCGCACAGCGGACGCGCCGCGCGCTGCGGAGACCCTCCCTGGCGAGGCCGGGGCGCGAGGTCCAGTTGAGCGAGCCGGCGAGACGGTCCTGCGCGATGAGACGGTCTCCGCGCCACTCGAGCGTGCAAAGCCGTCCGCCCGGCAGGCCGCCGCCGGGCTGCCATGGCATGAGGAGCCGCATCCGGTCGCAGCGCCGCCCGCAGCGGTTCGGGCAGGTCTCGAAGAGCAGCCAGTTGAGATTGAAAACGAGCCATTGAACGATGTCCGATCTCTCGTCGTTCAAGCGCCGCCGGCCGCGCGGCAGCCAGCCGCGGCCGCGCCTGGCCTCGTCACCGTCATCCGCGAGCAGCGATTGCCTCAGCCGCCCTTTGAAGCCGTGAGCCCGATCGCGGACCAAACAGCGGCGGCTTCCGCGGAACGAACGGAGCTTGCTCCCGCCGTGCCGGCCCGCTCACACGCGAAAGAAACCGATGACCCCGCTGCCCCGCGGAGGATCGCGCCCACCATCCTCGCGGCCGCCGCGGAGGCTTCGCCGGCTGCTCCGGCTCTCCACGCTTCGCCGGCAATCCGCGTCTCCTCGCCCGCGGCGCAGCCCGCCACCGCGCCGGCAGCCGAGGAGCCGGAGATCCACGTCCACATCGGCCGCATCGAGGTGCGCGCTTCCTCTCCCGCGCCGGCGCCCGCACCCCGCCGGCCGCCGCTCGCGCTCTCGCTCGAGCAGTACCTCGAGCGCGGAAAGCGGCGCGGCCCATGAGCAACTCGCTCTCCATCGCCGCCGTCACCGCCACGCTGCGCGATCTGCTCAATCAGGTGCGGTCCGCGTTGCCCGGAGACCCGGACCCCGATCTCGAGCTCGCCGACGTGCAGGTGTCGTGCAAGCCGCTCGACAAGGCGCGGCCCGAGAAGGACGACGTCAACACCCTCAACCTCTTTCTCTACGAGACCTTCGTCGACGCTGCCCAGCGGAACGACCCCAGCTCGCCGCTGCCGCTCCGGCTGCACTACCTGCTCACCGCCTTTGGACGCGGCAACGACGACGTCCTGGCCCACCGGATGCTCGGCCGCGCGATGAGCCTGCTGCAGGACCGCGCGCTGCTCATGCCGGCGGACATCCAGGCGTCGCTGACCGGCAACGACCTCTACCTGCAGCGCGAGCGCGTGCGCCTCACCGCCTTGCCCATCTCCGTCGAGGAGATGTCCAAGCTGTGGACCATCTTCCAGGTGAACTATCGCGTCTCGGTCGCCTACGAGGCTTCGGTGGTGATCATCGACAGCGCCAGGACGCAGCGTGCGCCGCTGCCGGTGCTCAAGCGTGGACCGCTCGATCGCGGGCCCGACGTCTATCCCAGCCCGGTGCCGCCATATCCGACGCTCCTCGAGCTCGCCTTGCCGGCCAACCAGCCCGGGGCGCGCGTCGGCTTCGGCGCTGCGGCCGGAGACGTGGTCACGCTGCGCGGACATGACCTGGCCGGCGACGGCGTGTCGTTGCGCTTGTCGCACCCGCTGCTCGCCGCGCCGCTGGTGCTCGCGCCCCAGGCTGGAGCCACCGCGGCGCAGGTCCAGTTCCAGCTGCCCACGGATCAGACGGGCTGGCCGGCGGGCTTCTGGACGGTGGCCGTGGTGGTCTCTACCGCCGGAGCGCCGGACCACTCCTCCAACGTGCTCTCGTTTCCCCTGGTGCCCAGGGTCGTCGCTGGCTTTCCGGCGGCGGTGGCGCTCGCGGGCGGGCCGTCCGTCCAACTCGACCTGCAAGTGAGTCCGCAAGTGTGGCCGCAGCAGCGCGCCTCGCTCCTCTTTGGCGGCCGCGAGCTGCGCGCGCTCGACCACCCCGGCAAGAGCGCGTCGCTCAGCTTCACCCTCGACGCTCTCTCGGCCGGGGCTGGGTTCGCGCGGGTTCGCGTGGACGGCGTCGACACGCTGGTGGTGACTGACTACACCGCGCGGCCGCCCGCCTTCGACCCCTCGCAGCGCGTGAGCGTGACGCCGTGACCGCGCCCGCCGGAAGCTGGACGACGGCCAACCAGCGCTACCTGATGGCGGCGTTGGAGAGCGTTCGCCGCCGGCTCGCGCCCGGCGACAGCCCGCCGCCGCAGCAAGAGGAGCTGACGCCGCCGCCGGCGATCGAGGTGCTGTGCAAGGCGTTTTCGCTCAGCGCTTTCGAGCGCGCCGTGCTGCTGCTCTGCGCCGGCGTGGAGCTGGACGCGAGCTTCGCCGCGCTGGTGGCCACCGTTCGCGGCGACGGCCAGCGGCAGCCCGACTTCGCGCTGGCCCTGGGCGCGCTCGAGAATCCGCACTGGAGCGCGCTCTCGCCCACGGCGCCGCTGCGCCTCTACCGGCTGGTGGAGCCGGCCTCGCGCGGGCCGCTCACCACCGCTCCTCTGCGCATCGACGAGCGCGTGCTTCACTATCTCACCGGCGTCGACACCATCGACGAGCGGCTCTTGGGTCTGCTCACTCCGGGCATTGCCCGTCCAGCCGAGCTGATGCCCTCGCAGCGCGGCGTCGCCGATCGCGCCGCGGTGCTGCTGGCTCCCTTGAGCTGGAGCGAAGCCCCCGCGCTGTTGCAGCTGTGCGGCCGCGACCCCGCCTCGCTGCGCGCCGTCGCGGCCCAGGCTGCCACCGCGGCTGGCCTTGGTCTGCTCTCCATCTCCGCCGCCGATCTGCCCCCGGCGGCGGCCGATCGCGAGGTGCTGCTGCGCCTCTGCGAGCGCGAGGCCGTGCTGGGAGCGGCCGCCATCCACCTGGAGCTCAACGACGCCGCGCCGGAGACCGCGCAGATCGCGGCTTCCTTCGCCGAGAAGCTGCGGGCCCCGGTCCTGATCACCTCTCGCGAGCCGGT
>DATBAA010000770.1:0-2274 GCA_036271755.1 Myxococcales bacterium
ATCTCCAGCTCGGCGCGCTTGTCGCGGTCCCGCTCGAACGGCAGCTGGCGCTCGACCAGCACGGGCGGCAGCGCGCCATGCAGGCCCGCGTCGCCCGGCGGCTTCACCAGGTTTCGCCGCGGCATCTCCAGCAGCTCTTGCGCGGCGCCCGCCTCGAGGTCGATGGCTCGCACGCGCACGAGAAAATCGCGCAAAGCTTGCAGCCGCGCGACCCGTCCAGCACGGCGCGGATCCTCCTCGAGCGCTTCCTGCAAAGTCTCGCGCGCCTGCGCGAGGCCGTCGCTGCTCGACGAGAGCCGGTGCTCCTTCAGGATCGCTCGCAGCGTCTCTTCAGCAGGCTGTCCCAGCGTCGCGCGCAGGCGCAGGCGGGCGAGCCGCTCTGCCAGCCGGCTCGCCTCTTCCCGCAGCTGCGGCAACTCGCGAAGCACGAGCACGTACTACTTGATCAGCCGCGCCTCGCAAGCCCGCCAGTCGAGATTCTTGAAGTACGCCTCGACGTACTTGGCCCGCTCCGTCGGGTGATAGTCGGGAACGAACGCGTGCTCCCAGCAGTCCATCACCACGATGGGCTTGAACCCGGGCGGGTGCCCGTCGTTGTGCAGCTCGATCCAGTGGTTGGAGATCTGCTTGTTCTCGGGGTTCTGGTACGCGATGGCCCAGCCGACGCCGCGCATGGTGGCCACGGCCTTGAAGTCCTCCAGCCACGCGTCGTACGAGCCAAACTGCTCCGCCACCGCCGTCGCGAACGGTCCGGTCTTGTTCACCGGATCGGGCTCGGGGCTGAGGTTTGCGAAGTAGAGCTCGTGCAGCACCATGCCGCCGTACTCGAAGCCCAGTCTGCGGGTCATCTCGGCGAACGCCGGATCGGTGCCCTTGGCCTTGCCGCCCTTGAGCAACGTCTCGAGCTGGGTGTTCAGCTCGTTGGTGTTCTTGACGTAGCCTTCGTACAGCTTGAAGTGATCTGCCAGGAGCGCGTCCGAGATGCCGGACAGGCCCTTCAGCCGGGAAAACTGCTTCGGTTCGTATTTCTTCATGTCGCCTCCGTCTGCTCCTCAAGATGAACATCGAGGCCATTTGGTGCCGCCGCTGCGGCCTTTCGCCCGGCCCCCCGGCCGCAGAGCGATCGTTCTCGACGGAACAGTTCGCGGAGGCTAAGGTGCGCTCGAACAGCAAAAGCGTAACCGCTAACTCGCTTTCAGCGAGCGCGGTTATCCCGGAGGGTGGATGGATCCGAACGTCTCAGAGTGGCTGAATTTGATCTTCCGCTGGGTGCACGTCCTGGCCGGCGTCATGTGGATTGGCCACCTCTGGTTCTTCAACTTCGTCAACGGCCAGCTCGCCAAGACCTACGACGCAGACTCGAAGAAGAAGGTCGTTCCCGAGCTCATGCCCCGCGCGCTCTACTGGTTCCGCTGGGGCGCGGCGTACACCTGGGTGACGGGCATCTTGTTGCTGTGGCTCGTCTACTGGGCCGGCAATGCCATGGGCACCGAGACCATGTCCGCCCATATGTCCGGCGGCATCGGCTTCTTGATCATCCTCGTCTGCTTCGCCATCTACGACTTCATGTGGAAGAAGCTGGCCAAGAACGAGATGGCCGGCATGGTCGTCTCCATCGTGCTCTTCGCCGCCTTCGAGTTCGTGCTGCAAAAGGTTCTGGGCTTCGGCGGCCGCGCGGTCTTCATCTACGCGGGCGGCCTCTTCGGCACCCTGATGGCGGCCAACGTCTGGATGCGCATCTGGCCGAATCAGCGGAAGATCATCGGCGGCATCAAGGGCACTTCGCCGGCGCCCGATCCGTCGGTGCCTGCGCTCGCCGGCCTGCGCAGCAAGCACAACACCTATATGAGCGTGCCGCTCATCCTCTTCATGATCTCGAACCACTTCCCGGGCGTCTACGGCTCGGACTTCGCGTGGATCATCACCGTCGTCTTCGTGCTGGTTGGCTGGGGAATCACCAAGTTCCTCTACGGCAAGTCGGCGTCGCCCGCGCCGTCGCAGTTCTAGTCTTCGAGGAGCCGCACCGTGCAATCCGTCAACCTGCTCGCAGATGCCCGTTTTACCGACGACAAGCCGAACACGCTGCACGCGGTGAAGACCGACCAGCTGCTGGTGGACGGCGTCTACTTGAAGCCCGGGCAGAAGTCGGGCTGGCACAAGCACCCCGACGCCGACCGCGCCTTCGTCTGCGTGCAAGGCTCGGGGGAGCTGGTGCTGGAGACGGTGGCCGCGGGCAACGAGCTGCGCATCGCGCTGTCGGCGGGCGCAATCGCG
>DATBAA010000771.1:0-3449 GCA_036271755.1 Myxococcales bacterium
CGGCCGCGGATATCCGGAGAGCTTGAAGGGCACGGAGATCGTCCTGGGCGCGCGGCTCTTCGCGGTGGCCGACACGTATGACGCCATCACCAGCGACCGCCCGTACCGCAAGGCGCAGCCGCATGCCGCGGCGGTGGCGGAGATGAAGCGCGTCGCGGGCACGCA
The DNA here is from genome assembly GCA_036271755.1 of Myxococcales bacterium. GTDB lineage: Bacteria > Myxococcota > Myxococcia > Myxococcales > 40CM-4-68-19 > 40CM-4-68-19. The sequence continues at coordinate 166 of DATBAA010000771.1, forward strand.
GCTGGACCCGGACGGCGTGACGGCCTTCTGCGACATCCTCGAGAAGGAGTGGGCCGCCATCCGCAGCGAGGTGGAGAACCAGTCGGCGCTGGAGCGCGGCTGGGGCTGGACGCCGCCCAAGCGCGTCTTCGACCGCAACCGCGAGGCCGCCGCGCGCGAGACGAAGGTGCGCGAAACTGCCGAGCGCGACCGGCTGGCGGCGGAGGCCATCTTGAAGGCCTCGCAGCCTTGATCGAGAAGCTCTTCGAGCTGACGCTGCTGGCCGATCAGTCGCTGGTGCAGGCGGCGTGGGTGCTGCCCGCGGATCTGCTCCACGTCCCGGAAGTGGTCGAGGTTCTCCGCCAAGGTCCGGTTGGCCGCGCGCCGCTGCTGGGCCGCGAGCTGCAGTGGAACGCGCAGCCCGGGCAGGCCATCTCGACGGTGCGCTTCGAAGGCCGCGTGAACTTGCTCTCCATCGCGTTGACGGCCTCCGAGCCGCCGGACCTTCTCGACCTCTGGCTCGCGCAGCTGCGCGAGATGCCTTCGCTCAAGCTCTTGAACGCGGCCGATCCGCTGGCCTTCGAGATCATCCGCCGCATCCGCGAGCGGCCGCTCTGCGCCTCGGTCCTGTTGCCCGAGGGAACGCGCGAAGAGAGCAAAGACCTGCTCGACCTCCAGCGCACCATCTCGTTCTCTTTGCTCAGCGCCCGCTGGTAGCCAGGCGCCGGCGCGGGCCTACGGGGCGAGAAGGAACCAGCACTTCAGGTATTCGGTCTCGGGGACGCCCAGCATGGGCGGGTGGTCGCGGCCCGCGCCGCGTTTCTCCAGGATCTGCAGCGGCCGCTTCGCCTCTTGCGACGCCCAGGCCACCACCTCGCCGAACATTTCGGAAGTCACCCGGCCCGAGCAGGAGCAGGTCACCAGCAAGCCGCCCGGAGCCAGGAGCCGGACCGCGCGATAATTGATTTCCCGATAGGCGCGCAAGGCGCCTTCGACGCCGTCCTTGCGCTTCGCGAACGCCGGCGGGTCGAGGACGATGGTGTCGAACTTGCGGCCCTCTTGATCGAGCGCGCGCAGCGACTCCACCGCGTTCTGCGAGCGGCCCTCCACGTTGGTCAGCCCGTTGCGCGCGGCGTTCTCGCGGGTGCGCGCGACGGCCTCCGCGTCCTGATCGATGGCGATGACGTGAGACGCTTTTCTGGCCAGCTGCAGCGCGAAGCCGCCGTGGTAGCAGAAGGCATCCAGCGCCTCGCCGCGCGCCAGCTCTCCGGCGCGCAGGTGGTTCTCGACCTGGTCGAGATAGCCGCCGGTCTTGTGATCGCCGAGCAAGTCGACCGAGAGCTGAATCGAGCCCTCTTTGTATTCGGCCTTGGACGAAGTCCCCAAGAGCAGCTCGGACCTTCGCGGAAGGCTCTCGAAGTCGCGGGCGGAGCCATCGTCGCGGGCCACCACCGCTCGCGCTCCGGTCAGCTCCATCACCATCTTGGCAAGGTCGGCGCGGCGGGCCTCGGCCCACTCGGACAAGTGCTGGACGGCGACGACGCCGTTGTACCAATCGACGAAGTAGCCGGGCATCAAGTCGGACTCGCCGTGGAGCAGCCGGAAGGCCTCGGCGCCGGGGTACATCGCCTTGCGCCGCTCCAGCGCGCGCCGCAGCCGGGTCTGCAAGAGCTCGTCGTCGAGCGCGCTGTCAGTGCGCGAGAGGATGCGGAGCGCGATGGGGCTCTTCACCGCCCAGAACGCCCGCGCGATGAAGTTCTGCCGCGCGTCGACGACGCGCACCTCCGCGCCGGAGGCCAGGTCATTGGGCGCCGCGGTGACGTCTCCGCGAAAGATCCACGGATGCCCGGCCCGCGCGCGCGCCGCGCCCTTCTGCGAAATGGTCACTATAGGAGACATGGCGCACTTCATCTCACAGGCGGCGCGGCCCCGCACGGTCTAGCGTGCGACCGCCGCGGGACAGAATTGTAGCCGACACCGTCGCACACGCGCCCAGAGCGCAATCGCGCGGGGCATGCGTTACTCTGTAATGATGCATGAAGACGGCACTTCAACGGCAAAAGTAACCCAGCTCGGCGCTCCCCTGCAGCCGGCGGAGGCGAGGACCATCGCCGCCGCGCTCGAAGGCAACATCTCGCGCGCTTTGAAAGGCAAGGAAGAGGTGGTCGAGCTGGCGCTCGCGGCGCTGGCCGCCGGCGGCCACCTGCTGCTCGAGGACGTGCCGGGCGTGGGAAAGACCACGCTGGCGCAGGCGTTGGCGCGGTCGCTCGATCTCTCGTTTGCTCGCGTCCAGTTCACCAGCGATCTGCTGCCGGGCGACATCACCGGCGTCTCCATCTACGACCAGCAGCGCGGGGCGTTCGCGTTCAAGCCCGGGCCGCTCTTCGCCAACCTCGTGCTCGCCGACGAGATCAACCGCACCACGCCGCGCACCCAGAGCTGCCTTTTGGAAGCCATGGCGGAAGGGCAAGTCTCGGTCGACGGAGTGGCGCGGCCGCTGCCCGGGCCCTTCATGGTGCTGGCGACGCAGAACCCGCACGAGCACGCCGGAACCTATCCGCTGCCCGAGTCGCAGCTCGACCGCTTCCTGCTGCGGCTGTCGGTCGGGTATCCGTCGGCCGACGTCGAGCGCGACCTGCTGCTGGGCGGCGGGACGCACGGCGAGCTGGCGCACCTGCGGCCGGTGGCGAGCGCGCAGGATATCCGGCGGCTGCAGGCGGCGGTGCCGGGCGTCGAAGTGGCCCGCGAGATCGCCGACTACGTGCTGGCCATCGTCGCCGCCACGCGCAGCACTCCGCTGGTCTCCTTGGGCGCCTCGCCGCGCGGCGCGATCGCGCTGCTAGGAGTGGCGAAGGCTCGCGCGCTTCTGCGCGGGCGCGGGTACGTGGAGCCGGACGACGTGAAGGAGCTCTGCGTGCCGGCCCTGGCGCACCGGCTCACGCTCGCCGGACGCGGCGAGGCGGACAGGTTGGCCTCCGAACGCGTGGTGCGCGAGCTGGTCGAGCAGGTGCCGGTTCCCGAATGAGCACCCTGGCGCAGGCGGGCGGGTTCACGCTTCCCTCGCGCTCGCCGGTACCGGCCTGGAAGCGCAGGCTCGTCTTCACCCGGGCGGGACGCTGGTACACGGCGCTCACCGTCGGCATTGGTCTCGCGGCCATCAACACAGGCAACAACCTGCTCTTCCTGGTGCTCGGCCTCTTGCTGGCGTCGATCATCGTCTCGGGCATTCTCTCGGAGCAGTCGCTCAAGGGAGTGAAGCTGGAGCGGCGCCTGCCGCCCTCGGCCACCGCGGGCGAGCCGGCGCT